>CAZSIG010000076.1:0-10819 GCA_964606195.1 uncultured Anaerolineales bacterium | reverse complement strand
TGAAATTGACGTTAGCGCCCGCCGGTTGAAACGCGGCGGCGTGGCGTATCTTGCGTCCTAGCTCCACAACGTCTACATTTTCGACATCATCCACCAACACGACCGCGTGGGGTACGCCGGTGTTGATGAAGTGGTATGCTATCTCTTGACCATCAATGACTAGCTTTTGGTTGAGCCGCAGTCCCGTCGGTTTAGTCAATTGCACTTTCACGCCATCATCCATGACGCGGGCACGAATTATCCCCGCGCGCGTCTCGAAAGTCATATCCGCGCGATACACGATACCGTTCAGGTACGCGAAGCGGGCGGCGCACCTGCCCCCATTGCCGCACATCTCCGCCTCGTAGCCATCGGAGTTGTAGAACCGCCACTTGAAGTCCGCGCCCTGTTCCGGCTCCTCGATCAAAATCAACCCATCCGCGCCGACGCCCACGCGGCGCGCGCAAACCTTCGTGACGAACTCTACCATCGCGGCTTCGGGGATACGCGGTTGGCGATGGTCGATAATCACGAAATCGTTGCCGCTGCCGCTCATTTTGTAAAAGCTAATCGGTTCGGTAAATTTCATGTTGTCTCCTCAGCATAGACTCTACGCGGATTTGTGGGGTAGGGCAGGTTTCTTACCTGCCGTTTTTGCCGATGATGATATAGAACGGCGGCTAAGAAAGCCGCCCTACGCAGGCATTACTAATACTTCGGTATTTGTTCCCCGCGAATTAGGTCGCGATAAGTCTCTCTCTCCCTAATAATCTCAAACTTATCACCACGCACCAGCACCTCCGCGGCGCGCGGGCGCGAGTTATAGTTGGAACTCATCACGAAGCCGTAAGCCCCCGCGCTGAAAACCGCGAGCAAATCCCCCGCGGCGACGCGCGCGATTGCGCGGTCTTTAGCCAGAAAATCAGTCGACTCGCAAATCGGTCCCACTACGTCCGCGATGATGGTCTCGTCTGCTGGCGCGTCGACCGGCTCGATGCGGTGATATGCGCTGTACAGGCTAGGGCGTATCAGGTCGTTCATCGCCGCGTCCACCACGATGAAGTTTTTCGTCGCGGTCTCTTTGACGTAGAGCACCTTCGTTATCAGCAACCCCGCGTTGCCGGTGATCACGCGCCCCGGCTCCAACAGCAAGAAGACATCCTCATCTTTCAATTCGTCGATGATTGCCTGCGCGTATTCCTGCGGGGTGGGCGGCTGCTCATCGCGGTAAGTGATGCCCAATCCGCCACCCAAGTCCAAATACTCGATGAGGATACCCGCGTCTGCCAGCCGCCCGCGCAGCTCCTTGATTTTGCGAATAGTCTCGATGAAGGGCGCGGTTTGTGTTAACTGCGAGCCGATGTGAAAATCGATCCCTTTCACTTCGAGATGGGGCAGTTCGTGCGCCCGCCGATACGCCGCCATAGCCCGCTCCGTATCCAGCCCGAATTTGTTTTGCTTCAAGCCAGTGGAGATATAGGGATGCGTTTGGGGGTCTACGTCCGGGTTCACGCGAACGCCGACGGGTGCCTTGCGCCCCATCTCTCCGGCAATCTGGTTCAGCAGTTCCAACTCCGGCGCGGATTCGACGTTGAACATCAGAATATCGCTTTGCAGCGCGAATTCAATCTCCGCGCGCGACTTGCCCACGCCGGAGTAGACGATTTTCTGCCCCGCGAACCCCGCTTCGCGGGCGCGATACAGTTCGCCGCCCGAAACGATGTCCGCGCCGCTGCCCAACACGTTGAATAACGCGAGCAAGCCGATGTTAGAGCACCCCTTGACGGAGAAACAGGTGAGATGCGGCAGTGCATAGAAGGCGCGGTCGAACGCCTCGAAATGCCTGCGCAGAGTCGCTTCGCTGTAAAGATAAAAAGGTGTACCTACTTTTGCGGCTATGTTCGCGATGGCGGTCTCTTCGCCATACAGTTCCGCGCCGCGGCGGTGGAAATAATTCATTTGCACGTTCCTTTCAGGTTATTGATCAGGACTTACGTAATATCACACTATAAATAAACGCAGAGAGCGTAGAGAATATTGGGAAAGATTTTTAGTGGCTGTCATACTCAGTCATTAATATTCATTAAAAGTCATATTCACGGCGCGATAGAAACTTGTCCAGAAAACTCTGCGCTCTCTGCGTGCTCGGCGGTGAAAAAATATCCCGAATCTACGTCCCGCTGATGAACGCCTCGACCGCCGCGCGCGCCACATCATCGGTGTATTGTTCAGGCGGTGATTTCATAAAATAAGATGACGGAGCTTTGAGCACCCCCGCGACTTTTCGATCCAGCGCAATCTTGCAGCACCGCACCGCGTCGATAATCACCCCCGCGGAGTTGGGAGAATCCCACACCTCCAATTTAAGTTCCACCTTCAACGGAATCTCGCCGAAAGTTGTCCCCTCCATCTGAATATGGCAGAATTTGCGGTCGGCAAGCCAGGGTACATAATCGCTCGGTCCTACGTGAATATCATCGGGGGACAAAGCATAATCTAATTGGCTAGTAACCGCGTTCGTCTTGGATATCTTCTTGGATTCCAAACGGTCTCGATCCAGCATGTTATAAAAATCCATATTACCGCCGAAGTTTAGCTGATAGGTACGATCCAAACGCACGCCGCGCTCCTGAAACAGGCGCGTTAATACGCGGTGTACGATGGTCGCGCCGACCTGCGATTTGACATCATCGCCGATAACGGGCAAACCGCGCTGTGTAAAACGCTCCTGCCAATACGCCTCGCGCGCGATAAACACCGGAATCCCATTGACAAACCCACACCCCGCGTCTAAGACCTGCTCCACGTACCATTTAGTCGCCATCTCGCTGCCCACAGGTAGAAAGTTGACCACTACGTCGGTTTCTGTTTCGCGTAAAATCCGTACAATATCCGCTGTCGGACCGGGGGCTTTCTTGATCTTCTGTGCCAGATATTTGCCCAACCCGTCGTGCGTCATACCGCGCGAGACCGGTACGCCTAATCGCGGTACTTCAGCGAAGCGATAGGTGTTATTCGGTGCTTCCCAAATCGCCTCTGATAAATCTTTGCCTACCTTGTTGCCATCGATATCGAACGCGGCACTGAATTCTATATCCTTAACATGATAACCACCGAGATTAACGTGCATCAAGCCCGGCACGAATTGCTCTTCGGGCGCGTCTTTGTAAAACTGCACCCCTTGCACCAACGCCGCGGCGCAGTTGCCCACGCCAATGATTGCCACTCTTACTTTACTCATCGTCACAAACTTCTCCTCCTGTTCTTTAGTATAGTTAGAAGTATTCCTCGTATCCAGAAATATCCAATTCATCGCGCATGAATTGCAACTCGGCGCGGAGGTTGCGATTGACCGCCACGCCTTCCTCGCGAACGCGCTTTTCGGCTTCGTATTCTTTTTCACCAGCAACGTAAATTCGCTCCTGTTCCGGTGCTCGCCGCGATTCTTGCAAAGTGCGCATAATCTGTCCGGTAACGCGCCGCGATACATCCAGCGGAATAAAATGCTCAATGTCAATCGCTAGGAAAAAATGCCCCAGCATATAAGGTCGCCGCGAACCATCCAGCGCGAACCCTAACAAATCTTTCATAAACATTCCCCCGCATAACGAAGCAGAAAGTACCTCGACCATCGTCGCGAGATCGTATCCCTTATAACCGGCAAACAACTCGCCCGCGCCTCCCAATGGCAACAGCGCTGCAGCCGCCTTGCCTAAATCAGCGAGAATCTTATCTGGATCGGTAGCGGGATTCCCCAATTCATCGATGACCCAACCCTCTGGTATTGGTTTCTCAGCGCGGGCAGCCACCTCGACCTTGCCCCGCTGACAAATCGACGTGGCGCCATCGAAACAGAAGGGATAAGGCATATCCGATGGCGCGGCGAAGGCGATCGGATTAGTCCCTAACATCGGCTCGGTGCCGAAGGTCGGCGCGATAGCCGGGCGCGCGTTGGTCACCGTGAATCCCATCATGCCCGCTTTAACTGCCATCAGCGGGTAGTACCCCGCGATGCCGAAATGTGTCCCATTTCGCACCGTCGCCGCGCCCAAACCGTATCGTTTCGCCTTATCTATCGCCATGCGCATGGCGCGGTGTGCAACTACATGCCCCATACCATGATGCCCATCTATCAATACGGTAGTTTCAGTCTCCTTGACGACCTCCATCTCCGTTTTGGTCATATGGACCCCCGCGATGATGCGATCGTAGTAATACTTTAATCGTCCAACGCCGTGCGATTCGATACCGCGCAAGTCTGAAGTGATCAGCACCTCAGCACAAATACGCGCGTCCTCGTCGGGCACTCCTAACCCCACAAATACATCTATCATAAATTTCTCAATGACATCAATCGGAATATAGACTTTGTCTTCCATCTTCTTTTTTTCTCCTTCAACAATTTAGTTAAATCTAAATCAACGTGCTTGCACCTACGCGGGCAAAATCACGGTGAAAGTAGTACCTTCATCCAGCTTAGTATCTACCTCTATACGTCCATCATGTCGTTCCACAATGCTATGGCTGAGCGATAATCCCATCCCCATACTATCCGCCTTAGTACTGAAAAAAGGCTCAAAGATACGCGGTAAAATATTTGGTTTAATTCCACCTCCAGTATCAGCGACCTCAACGATCACTCTTGAATGCTGTTCGTCGTACATAGTGCTCAATCGCAGACATCCCCCTGTTGACATAGCCTCTATCGCGTTGATAACCAGGTTCAAAAAAACTTGCTCGATCTGATCCGGTATCACGCGGAGCGCGGGTAAATCGAGTGTTAGGTCTATAAGCACCTCTACGCCATTATGTTCGCACTTCTTTCGAGTCAATTCTAAAACTTGGCTGAGCAGAATATTTACATCGATCTCCTCTTTCTCCTTACCCCTTTCTCGCGACAGATCGCGCATCCTCTCCACGATACGCGCTATTCTCCGCACCTCGGTCATGGTAATATCCAGATACTCGCTGACCTCTGAACCAGCTTCTATCTCGTCCTTAGCCAAATCCAACAGACCAATAATCGCCTGAAGGGGATTGTTGATCTCATGAGCCACCGATGCAGTCAGTTTACCAATGGCTGCCAATTTTTGTGACCGAAGCAACCTTTGTTCTAACTCCTTTCGCTCGGTGATATCTTCTTTAACCGCCAAAAAGTGGGTGATCTCTCCCTTCGCACTTCTGATGGGAGAGATCGCGGCAGATTCCCAAAATAATCCCCCATCTTTTTTCCGATTATGAAACACCCCGCGCCACTCGCCCCCCGCCGCGATCGTCTCCCACAGTTTCTCATACCCTTCGGGTTCCATCTCCCCCGACTTCAAAATGCGCGGATTCTCGCCGCGTACCTCTTCGAAAGTATATCCGGTTACCTCAGTAAACTTGGGGTTGACATATTCAATATCCCCCTTGACATCGGTGATCATTACTGAACTGGGACTCTGTTCTACCGCGCGAGACAGTTTACGCAACTCGTCCTCGGTCCTTTTCATTTCAGTAATATCGATCATTGTGGCAGCTATAAATAGGGGTTTGTCCTGTTCACTTCTGACAATAATCCCATTGACCAGCATGGGAAATTCCGTACCATCTTTATGTCTGTGCCACAGCTCTTGCGCGCTAAAACTCCCCTCAGTATACAACTTACGCGTTAATTCCTCGACGCGTTTTAGTTGTTCATCGTTGTAAAAAATACTCAGATCATTACCTAAAATTTCCGCTATCTCATACCCGTGCACCTCAGCAAAATTCTGATTGACGTAGGTAATCTTTCCACTTAACTCGGAGATGATCACACCATAGTTCGCTTTATCCGCGATGGTCTTGAACTTACGTATCTCTTCTTCCGCGCGCTTACGTTCAATAGCATACCGCATGGAACGCACAATCAGATGCCCCTCAACGAGTCCCTTAACCAAGTAATCCTGCGCACCGCGCCTAACTACCTGAATCGCCAAATCCTCATCATCCACACCAGTCAATAAGACGATAGGAATTCGCGGGGCTTGGGCGTATATCTTAGAAAAGGTGTCAATTCCGCGACTGTCAGGTAAAGCGAGATCTAAGATTATTACTTCAACATCCTCTCTCTCCAAATAAGCCAACCCGGTCGCGAGGCTACCCATCCACTCGATCTCAAACAATGACTCCCCCGCAGCCCTAGCTTGCACCTCAGCCACCATCTCCCTTATCAACCGCGCATCTAAGGGGTTATCTTCGATCAGTAAAACCTTAATGTTTTTTCCATCCATAACGGAAACCATACTACACAAAAAGGCACCGAACGCTTTTTCGCGTCGTGCCTTTATCTCCCATCAAGAACACATTTATATCTCGTAGCTTTCGCCGAACGGTAAAACCACGCACTGAGCAGAGGTCTCTGCCTCAACGCGAGATTTGAAGCTATTAGGGTCCTGGTCGATAACGTCGAAAGTTTTGTAGTGGATGGGAATAACCACACGCGGTTCGATCAACTTAACGGCGCGCAGCGCGTCATCGGGTCCCATCGTGAAATTGTCCCCAATCGGCAGAATCGCCACGTCGATCCCCTCTTCACCGATCAGTTTCATATCATAAAATAAGCCCGTATCACCCGCGTGATAGACCTTTTTATCATTCGCGTATAACAACACCCCCGCGGGATTGCCCCCGTAGCTACCATCAGGTAGAGATGAACCATGATGCGCGATAGTCAGTTTGACGCGCCCAAAGGGAAAGTCGTATCCCCCGCCGATGTGCAGTGGATGTACATTTTCTATCCCTTGTCCCTGTACATAGTTGATAATCTCGAAATTGCTGATCACCAACGCGCCGGTGCGCTTGGCAATGGGAACCGTATCCCCGATGTGATCTCCATGCCCATGCGTGACCACTATATAATTTGCGTCGACATCATCCACTTTCACTGGCGCGGTTGGATTACCACTCAGAAATGGATCGATCAAAACAGTCGCGTCACGCGTTTCAATAGCAAAACTCGCGTGGCTATAATATGTGATTTTCATCTGTTGCAACTCCTTTCTGAACCATCCTAAAATTACAAATCCTATAACTCGCGCTAATCATAATCAAAAGCCGCGTTTTTGTCAAAAGAAAAGTCTGGTGAAGTGCAGTTGAATTGGGGTGATGAATGCCTTTTTAATTTGGAATTGGCAGTTTATGTCAAACTATCCTATAATTCACTGACAACAGCAAGAGGTAACTATAAATGGCAACAAAACGTAAACCGCTGGCGTTAACCAATTGGAAGATGAAAATGACCATCGCGGAGAGTGTAGACTTCGTGAAAACTTTCACCGCGCGCTGTCGAGGAGAATGGGAACCACCATACTCGGTAGATGTCGTAGTTTGCCCTCCTTTCACCGCGCTTCACGCGGTGGGGAAATGGCTGGAAAATGAGAAATACCCCGTACTGCAATTGGGAGCGCAGAATATGCACTGGGCGCAAGAGGGCGCGTATACCGGAGAAATCTCCGCGCATCTCCTGCGCGATGTCGGCTGTCAGTGGGTGATGTTGGGACATTGGGAACGACGGCGTATGTTCGGCGAGACCGATGAAACGGTCAACCGCAAGGTACTGTCCGCCATTGCCGCGGAGTTGCGTCCGATCATCCTCGTCGGTGAGGCGACAGAGGCACGCGCGTATTTCACAACCGCGCTGCAAGAGCAATTGACAAACGTACTGAAGCATTGCAACGCCGCGCAGATAGTACAAATGGCGTTCGTGTACGAGCCGGAATGGACGATCGGCGCGAAGGAGCCGGCGTCGGCAGAGCGCGTCGGAGCGGGTTCCGCGTTCATTCGGCAATGGCTGGCGCGGCAATATGGTGACGAGATAGCCCAAAGAGTACGGATAATCTACGGCGGCAGCGTCGCGCCCGAATACGCGGCAGAACTACTCGCTCAGCCCGATGTGGATGGACTGGGCGCGACGCGTAAAGGGCGCGACCCACATACGTGGTGGGGCATCGTTCACGCTATCGCCACAGCGCGAGAATAATAAATATGAATATCGAGGAAATCAAAGCCAAAGTCAGAGAAAACAAATATCTACACACATCATGCCGAAATAGCAATAGACATTATATCGATTTATTTGACCGCGCCATTAATCGAACGCAGATAACGCAGGTTGGCCTGATTTTCGCAGATTTTAGGGCATATGCCGCGCTTTTGGGTAATCAAAAACATAAAAATCAGCGTAAATCAGGAAAATCAGGAAAATCTGCGTTCCATTAGCTACGCGCCAACAAATCGATATAAACTCTAATAATTTGAAGTGCAACTTCTGCGGTAGTGACCGCTATGAAGAACGGAGAGTCGATTATCTATATAACTACAAAGGTGAATATCTATTGGTGCCCAATACGCCTGTAGAAGTTTGCCTCGATTGTGGCATGATCTACTACGACGCCGCAGTGCTTAAGGAGATTGAAAGACACTTTTTCGCTATAGGACTTACGCAAAACCGCACTATAATTCACCGCAGAGGGCGCCGAGGACGCGGAGAAAAGAAAACAGAAAAGATTTTCGCGATTATAGACGCTCATCAACATTCATTAAAAGGCATTTTTACTATGTTGATAGAACCCGACCTTCAAACCTCAGCGTTCTCCGCGTCCTCAGCGGTAAAATTAGCCTGAACTTGCGTAAGTCCTACGCTATTAAACAGCATCAAGAAGAACCAGATCGTTATATCCACATGCCCGCGATGGCTTATGCCTGAATCAACGCGATTAGGTCAAACATAGTCCGTGTAAAAAAAGCCAAATGCTTTCATCCCTATTAACCAAACTGAAGAAACAACTACTAACGAAAGAGGTGAACGCGCCCACCTACGAGCAAGACCGCGTGGGTGAAATCGCCCGATGGGACGAGCGCGATATTCTGTTCGCGCGCAAGGACTTTTTTCGTTACTTCGATGCCGCCGCGCCGGAGTACCAGAGTTACTACGCGGCGCATCCTGAATATCTCGCATACGATACGAAAATTGGTAACATGCCCGGGCTGGGCAGAACTGGCGGAATCGATGAGCCGATGTTCGAGGCGCAGTTCGACGCGATAGAGAAAATCGGCGCAGAATCTTTCGTGGATGGGAAACCTGCCGCGTGTAAAGTCAAAATCTCCCCTGACCGCGCCGCGCAGAAGGTGAAGGCAATGGCGCGGTTTTTGGGCGCGAATTTGGTGAAAATTGGTCCCTTGCGGCAGGAATGGGTCTACAGCCATGTCGGGCGCGGCGCGAATCGTCCGGGTTTTCTCCGATGGGGCACGCCGATTGAGCTCAGCCACCACTCTAACGCCATCGCGATGGCGTTTCAAATGGATTATGAGATGATCCAGTGTTCGCCCGATTTTCCAACGTTGTTGGCGACCGCGAAGGGATATGCCATCGGCGGGTGGGTCTCGATCCAACTGGCGGAATACATTCGCAGGTTGGGCTATACCGCGCGGGCACATCATCTGAACAACTATCAAGTAATCGTCGTGCCGGTCGCGGTGGACTGCGGCTTGGGCGAACTATCTCGCGCCGGTTATCTGATCACTAAAGAGTTCGGTTTGGGCACGCGGCTCGCCGTCGTGACCACCGATATGCCACTGGCACACGACAAGTCGGTGGACATCGGCGCGCAATCTTTCTGCGAGACCTGCAAAATCTGCGCGGAGAACTGCCCGATTGGGGCTATTCCCACCGGAGACAAAACCGAGTTCAACGGCATCAAAAAGTGGAAACTAGACGCGGAGAAATGCTATCGCTATTGGCACGCGGTCGGCACCGACTGCGGGCTGTGCATGATCACTTGCCCCTGGACGAAACCGCGCACTCGATTCCACAAAACGATGTCCTTTTTCGCGACGATCAAGGGACCACATCAGGCACTGATGACTCGGGCAGATCATTTCTTCTACGGCAAGTTCAAATCCGCGCCGCGTCCCAATTTTATGGAGCGCAAATGACACGAATTTAGTGGTGGCTAAATAGTTAAAATGGTCACTATTCAACCACAAAGGACACGAAGAACACTAAGGCATCTCTTGCTCCGTAAGATAATTTTTGACCGCGTATGAGCATTATTGAGCAAGAAAGTGCTTAGAGTTCTTGGTGTTCTTAGTGGTTAAATTATCGTTAGGACTTACGCAAAACATATATTGATTAACCGCAGAGAGCGCTGAGGACGCGGAGCAGCGGCAGAGAAAAAATTTTACTATCATAAGCGGTCATAAACGTTCATTGTAAGCCATATTCGCGGTGCGTTAAAGAATTATCTAGGAAACTCCGCGTTCTCCGCGTGCTCGGCAGTAAAATTATTCTGAACTTGCGTAAGTTCTAATCGTATTACTTTTCCTTATCACTTACTTCTTTACCACTACTCGCGAATTTTTTGCTCGCAATAGCGCGCTGCAAAGTCAGAAATAAGCTCCCCACGAGTTTGTAAACTCGCGGGGAGTTTTTTACATCTTGACAAAACCGCGTTTTCATGTTAATATATGAGCATACATTCATATATTTGGAGAAAATAAACATGGCTAAAAGCGATTACGACTGCGCCGAAAAGTATATTCACGAGGATGATGTGCGCGCCGCGGCGCCCGATTTGCTCGACGGCTTGACCGCGACGCATATAGCGGAGCTTTTCGCCGCGCTAGGCGACCCGACGCGCGTGCGGATTATCTCCGTGCTGCGCGAACATGAACTGTGCGTCTGTGACATCGCCGCGGTGCTCGGCATGACTCAATCCGCCGTGTCGCACCAATTGCGCGTGCTGCGGCAACTGCGACTAGTTAGACGGCGCAAGGAAGGGCGGCAAGTGTTCTACGCGCTCGATGACGATCACGTCGCGGT
>CAZSIG010000075.1:2833-10828 GCA_964606195.1 uncultured Anaerolineales bacterium | reverse complement strand
TCAACGCCGAGAAGATTAAACAGCGGCTAGAAGGCAAAGAAGTCAAGAAAGTGATCTACGTTCCCGGAAAATTGGTCAATATCGTCGCGAAATGACAATAGTACCCGCGGATTGGACAGGTTGAAAGCTACTTTTTCAAGATAGTTTTAGAAATAAAAAGAGACGCGTCATTCACGCGCCTCTTTTTTCGCGAGAATATCTTGCCTTATCGCGGTTGGTACCTATCTCATAAATTATGCCACTATGCTTGCACTGAGAAAGTATCGAACCACTATTGTCATATACGCGTCTTTATAACTTCACATAGTCGTCATAAAACAATGGTATAATGATAAAGGGGTTATTGTATCAAAGGAAGAAGTTTGTTAATCAAGAAAAGGAGAAAAAGGTATGAGTATAAAAACAAAAGCAAAACTATTAGGAGCCAGCATAATAGCATTGATATTAATCATGTATGGGACCGCGGCGTTCGCGCAGGGCAATTTCGTGCTCACCGCGACAGCAGACCCCGTAAACATCGTAGCCGATGGGGTCAGCACATCAACTATCACCGCAACCGTTCGCAATCAAGGTGGCAATCCTGTGGGAGGTCGGCTTGTCAACTTCAACATCATCTCACCCGATTTAGGTTGCACGCTAATCCCGCTAAGTGCGTCCAGCAACGCGGAAGGCAATGCCATAAGCGTTCTAACCGCGGGGCTAACTGCAGGACAAGTAACTATTCAGGCTCAAACAGGCGATGTCACTACTACAGCTACTATAACGCTAACCACAACCCCCGATATCGATGATGTTATAATGACAGCAGAGCCAGTCAATGTCGCGGCGAACGGAGTAAACACCTCGACTATAACCGCGTTGGTACTAGATCAAAATGGTGATCCTATTGGAGGACAAGAGGTCGTTTTCGGCATCGTAAATGACGCGCTAGGGAGCACATTACTATCGCCCCTAACCGCGACGACGAACGCCGCAGGAGAAGCACACAACATTTTGCAAGCGGGCACGACAGACGGGCAAGTGACTGTTCAAGCGCAAGCCGATACGATTACCGCGTCGGTCACAATCACCCTATACAACCCGCAGGTCGATACAGTCACGCTGAATGCAACCCCCGCGAGCGTCGTTGCCAATGGAGTCACTACGTCCAGCATAACCGCGTTGGTCAGAGACCAATTCGGTGCTCCGATGGGAGATGAAACCGTTACCTTCAGTTTTGACGGTGATGATTTAGGTTGTACTCTGATTCCACAAAGTGATACTACGGATAACGATGGACGCGCCCAAAGCGTTATGACCGCAGGATCAACCCCTGGGCAAGTACACATTCAAGGTCAGATTGGCACGATTACCGACGCGGTCACAGTAACTTTAGGCATAGCCAGCGACATTTCAGTAACGGCAGCTCCGAACGACATCGCGGCTAACGGAGTCACAACCTCAAGCATCACCGCGCTGGTACGAGATCAGTTCGGTAATCCATTAGCGGGGCAAACTGTCAATTTCGGCTTTGTGGGTGACAAGCTAGATACTGAATTACTGCTGCCGCTAACCGCGACCAGTAATGCCGCTGGTGAAGCACACAATATTCTGAAGGCTGGAATAATCACCGGTCAAGTGCTTGTTCGCGCACAAGCTGACGCAATCAGTGATACCACAACTATAACCTTGACCACGCCTACACCCGATTTCATTGAGGTTTGGGCAGCCCCTTCATCGCTCACCGCAGATGGCTTTAGTACATCAATAATCGCGGCATTAGTACGCGATCAATCTGGCGTCCCTATGGAAAACGAAACCATCTCCTTCAGTTTCATTGACGGGCTAGATACGAACTTAGCTCCCCCAACTGACAGTAGCAATGGAGAGGGCATAGCCTACAGCACACTGACTGCGGGCACAACTGCGGGGCAGGCGATCATACAAGCACAAGTAGGAACAGTCACCAATACCGCCGGCGTCACTTTAACCGCGCCAACCATCACCGTTACAGCTACCCCCGATAGCATCGTGGCTGATGGCATGGCGGCATCCAATATCATCGCGGAGGTATACGATTCATCAGGCGCGCCACTAGGTAACCAAGAAGTCAATTTCAGTTTACTGGGCGATCCTTTGGGTTGTACCTTAGAACCGCAAAGTGATGCTACAGGTGGTAATGGACGCGCCCAGAGTATTCTGACCGCTGGCACAACTCCCGGGCAAGTAACCATTCAGGCGCAAACCGGCGTGGTCACCAGCACTGCTGTGGTAACCTTGACCGGCTCAGGCATCAGCTTGACCGTCACCGCCAACCCCACCAGCATCGTGGCTGACGGCACCGCCACCTCAAATATCATCGCAGAGGTACGCGATCCATCAGGCGCACCACTAGGTAACCAAGAGGTCAATTTCAGTTTACTGGGCGATCCCTTGGGCTGTACCCTAGAGCCGCAAAGTGATGCTACAGGTGGTAATGGACGCGTGCAGAGTATTCTGACCGCTGACATAACTCCCGGACAGGTAACCATTCAAGCCCAGACCGGCGCGGTCACTAGCACTGTAGTAGTAACTTTAACCGAGTCAACTATTAGCCTGACTCTCACCGCCAATCCCACCAGCATCATCGCTGACGGCATCTCCACCGCTGACATCATCGCGGAGGTACACGATCCATCAGGCGCGCCATTAGGTGGACAAGCTGTCAACTTTAGTTTCATCGGTGATCCATTGAGTAGCACTTTAGTTCCACAAAGCGATACTACAGACGGCAACGGACACGCGCAAAGTCTCTTGACCGCCGGATCAATCCCTGGACAAGTAATCATTCAAGCGCAAACCGGCGCGGTCACTGCGACAACTACGGTAACCTTAACTGAAATTCCAACAGTAACCGAGGTCATCGCATCTGCCAACCCCGCGAACATTATAGCTAACGGTATCAACACCTCCACCATCACTGCGATAATACTCGATCAATACGGTAATCCCATGTTGGGGCAGGAAGTCACTTTCGGATTCGAGGGCGCGAATTGGGGCAGCCAACTGACACCACTAAGCGATACTAGTGGCGTCAATGGATTGGCTGAGAGTGTTTTAACCGCGGGGACAACAACCGGACAATTAAACATCGTCGTTCAGGTCGGAGCGATCACCAGAACAATTATGGTGAACTTGTATTCGCCAGAGGTTACTGCCGTTACAGTAGACGCGGTGCCACTTATTGTCGTGGCTGATGGCACCAGTACTTCAACCATTGCCGCGACGGTGTTGGATCAATTCAATCGAACAATGTCAAACGAGATGGTCAATTTCAACTTCATTGGTGACAATCTTAATAGTACGCTAACGCCCGCGGCTGCTAGTAGCAATAACGAGGGTATAGCAACCAGCACCTTGACCGCGGGAATGATAACTGGAACGGTAACTGTTCAAGCAGAGTCTAACACGGTTACAGGGACAGTCACCGTCACACTTACAGAATTATATACCCCTACAGTCACAAATCTAGTCGTAACCGCGAATCCAGATAGTATTTTGGCTAACGGCAGCGATACTTCTGATATTACCGTATCAGTTCAGGATCAATTCGGTTCGCCAATGATGGGAGAGAACGTCGCGGTAAGTATCATCGCTCCCGACTTAGGTTGTCAACTAACGCCGTTAAGTGGTAATACCAACCTCGCGGGCGAGTTTGTCAGCACGTTGACGGCGGGTACAACTATAGGGCAGATAACTGTTTTAGCACAATCTGGCACTATAACAGATACCATTACTGTTACTTTGAGCGATCCTTCTGCACCTGTAGTAGAACGAGTAACCGTCATAGCTGATCCGGTTAATATTATGGCAAACGGCACTAGCACCGCCACCATAACCGCGTGGGTTCACGATCCACTCGGATTGCCATTAGCTAATCAGACAGTTGAATTCTACTTCTCTGGTAACGATTTAGGCAGTAGCCTGAATCCAGTAACCAGCACCACCGGAACAAACGGATCTACTTACAGCATCCTAACTGCTGCCACAACCGCGGGACAAGTCACTATTCGGGCGCGATCTGGCTCAGTTGTCGGCAACGAAGCGATGATATCACTAATCGAGGTGCCAGGAAGTTGTACAGAAGTCACAGATGTCACTATCGCGGGGCCCAACACTGTTGAAATAGGTACACGCGCAACGTTCACCGCGACACCATCCGTAGATGCCACCGAGCCGATCACTTACACTTGGTATTGGGGCGACGGCAGCGCGCCGGAAGTGACGACTACGTCCACAGCCAGCCATGTCTACAATATAGCTAACACCTACAATGTTACTGTCACTGCCATGAACTGCGCGATGGACACCCCTGTATCATCGCCTGTATGGAACGTTCAAGTTGAGCAAACCAGTTGGCAAATCTTCATGCCGGTGGTACTCAAGAACTACTCCGGTTAAACCGCGTCGCGATACTTATTGCCATGTAAAGCTATGAAAAAAGAGGGGCAAAGCCAAGTGATTTTTGCCCCTCTTTTGGATTCAAAGCGAGCTTAGCCAGCCTTAATTTCACCGAGAGCGCTATCAGAAAGATAGGCAACAGCATCTACAATAATTTTCGCCGCCGCTGTTATCCCCCATTTATGCACGTTGATGAGCAAGTGATAGAGCGTTACATCAGTTATATCGAGATTATAAAAGCGCTCCAGATAACCCGCGGAGGCGATATCGCGCTCGATAACTTTGTTTTCCGCTTCCGCGAACCAGGTAAGCCCCTCCTTTTCCTGCACCGCGCGTATTCGCGCCTTTCGGGGCGCCTCAAGGCGTACATGCAACACGCCCGGCTCATCTCTGAGGATCGCCTGTCCGCCGCGCCCGACGATGACCGTATCGCCTTGCGCGTAGGCGGCGCGCACAGCTCCCTGCACTACAGCGATATAGCGACGTTCATCAAGATCGCATGTCTCCAAATTTCGCATACCATCAACGACGCTCTCCAGCGCCATAGCCCGGCCGAAAACGCGCTGCCCGAGTAAGCGATCCAAGAAGTTCATCACGTTGTAATTACGCTCCGAGAAGTCTACAATCTTATCTTCTGCCAAGCCTATTTCGGCGGCGAGGTGCACCAGCAAGTTCTTATCGAAGTAGCGATAGCCCAATAGGTGCGCCACGCGCGTCGCGATTTCATCGCCCCCGCTGCCATATTGTCTGGAAATCGTTATCACTGCCATATTTTTTACCTTTCCTCGTATATTTTTGAGTTTAAGCCGCGCCGAGTGCCATATTCTGTCTCGCGACTTTGCACCGCGCCCTGGAGCACGCCCCACCGCGCCGCTAAAGCGAGATAAACTCTATTATACTATCATCTGCGCAGTTAGCCAAAACTGCCCCGTCTGCTCCAGCACAAAACCGCGCCACAACCCACCGCAATAAGCTGGACAAGAAAATGGAACGCAGATTTTCCTGATTTTGCTGATTTACGCTGATTTTTATGTTTTTGATTACCCAAAAGCGCGGCATATGCCCTAAAATCTGCGCAAATCAAGCCAATCTGCGTTATCTGCGTTCAATCCACGGCAAAGAAAGCGGTTCTTAGGATCAGATAACAGAAATACAAAGCTATCAGATAAAACGCGCTCACTTTATTAAGCCGCCCTTTGCTAAACCAGGCAATAACCCATAACAACGCGCCAGTGACCGTCTCCCAGGGCAAATCCCACCAGACTAGCGGTCCCGGAACCCAATAAGTAGAGAGGAGCGCGCCGCCGCCGATTGCCACCAGCGGGTTGGTAATATTGCTGCCGATCAACGTACCGAGCGAGATACCGCTCTCTTCATTGCCGATACCGGAGATGGCGGTGACAAATTCCGGCAACGCGGCAGCCACGCCGAGAGTGACCACTCCGATGAGCGAGCCGCCAATGCCGGTTTGGTGGACGATTAACTCGGTAATCTCCAAGGTTACCGTCGCGCTGGCGACGGTGAGCATGAGCGCGACGAGGGAGATCACCGCATCCTGAAGCGCCTGTCTCCGAGATTCGGGAATGTGTATCTCCGCGTTATCATCCTCCGCGGGCGCGAGGGGTTTGTGCTCGTAGTATTTACGCTCGTCTATGTAGAGGTAATAAGTATAGGCGATGAACATACCGAACAGAATCAAGCCATCGATTCGCGAATAGACGCGGTCCCAGCCCAAGACGATACACATGAGCGTAGTACCAATCATGGGGACCATGCTTTTCCATAGGAAATAGCGTCTGAAATACAAGCCGCCGGCTATTAGCACCACCAAGCCCAAAATCAAGGTCTGCTGTATTACATCCGAGCCGATATTGGCGCCCAGGACGATGGCGGAGCTGATGCGATAGTCGAGCGTGCCCCTTAATATCCCAAAGGACGCGGTGAGATGGGCGGTAATCTCGGGGATACTAGTCGCTAATGAGACTACCGTCATGCCCATAAAAGTAGTAGATAGCTTGAAATACGCGGCTAGGCTGATCAGTTTTTTCACGGCCACATCGGCGCTGACCACCAACAAGACCAACGCGCCCAAGCCAATAATCGAATTAACCCATAAACTTTGTGAAATCAACATCTTCATTCCTCCCAATAAATATTTCCTTTAAGATGCCGCGGGGGGCCGCCCCATTTGACACAATGACCCGTAGAGCGGCTGCGCGAAGCCTACCCGAAGGGGTATTCCATAGCCAAACTATGGACACGGCAGGTAAGAAACCTGCCCTACCATAAAGCCCATATTCCCTTTAAGATGCCGCGGGGGGCAGCACCGTTTGACGCAGCATCGACTTGAGGGGACCGTGCCGCCGCTTGACCATGATGACGCTGACCGCCGCGCCGCGGGCGACGCGCTCCGCCGTGCTTCCCGCCAGCAGGTTTTTGAACAACGGCTCATCCGTCGCCCCCACAACGATTAAGTCATACGCTTCCGCCGCGCGCAGGATAGCCCTCACGATGTCGTCGTCCTCCACAACGCGATTATCAATCGTAATATCTTCTTCGGCATACTGCACCCCCTCCACCGCCTGATCGAAAATCTGCTTAGCCAGAACGCGAGCACGTTCGCCGGTATTGGGCGGGACGACGTGCAGCAGGGTCACGCGGACCTTCTCGCCGCGCTCTTGACTAGCCATCACGATCGCCAATTTAACCGCCAGGCGGCCATTTTGCCCGCCAGATAGCGGCACGATAATGGAGCGCAAGGGGCGATATGACCGATAGAGCACCACCGCGGTATCCACCGGGGGATTATCCAACAGCGGATCTATCACGGAGCCGAACAGGCGGTTGGGCGATCTGGTGTAGCCGGGCCAGCCCAGTAACAGCAGATCACTGGCATTATCGACCGCGGTCTTCAAAATCGCCTCGGGGATATTGCGCCCCAGACGAATCATCGAATGTACCGGGACATCGCGTTTACGCGCCTCGCTGATCACCTCTTCTAGGAAGGGGCGCCCTTCGCGCAGGAAGAGCCGCCCATCGCCCAGCGTGAGTTGCGGGGGGACGCGGACGACGTTCAACGCCAGCACTTCGCCGTTATAATGTTGCGCGATGATGGAACCAATTAGTCCCATAATGCGCGCCCGTTCCACTTTGTCCACCGGCACCAATACTGAATATGACCGACTGACCAACACCTCTTCCAACAGTACCTCTTTCGGCTTTTCTAGTGCCTCGATTTTGGAGAAATAGCTATAGTACATGAGCATTCCGCCGACGATCCACAGCATGGCGACGCCCCACGCCACCGGGCTAAAGGTGAGCAGATATAACGCCAACAGCGCTTGAGTGACCAAGCCTAAAATCGGCACTATGGGAAACCAGGGCACCATAAAGCCGCGTTCTAAATTGGGCATCTTATGACGCAAAATCATCACGGTGATGTTGACTTGAAAGAAGAGTGCCAAAAACATGATATCACTAGCCGCCGCGACATGCTCAATCGGTAGCAACCAGCCGATAACGATAATCAATACGCCGGTCAAGAGCACCGCCCAATACGGGGTATGCCGCGTGGGG
>CAZSIG010000075.1:0-2733 GCA_964606195.1 uncultured Anaerolineales bacterium | reverse complement strand
GATAATCAATACGCCGGTCAAGAGCACCGCCCAATACGGGGTATGCCGCGTGGGGTGGATGTGCGCGAAGATGGCGGGCAGGTTATGATCGCGCCCCATTGCGAACGAGACGCGCGACGAGGAATAGGTGGTCGCGTTGAGCGCGCTCATGGTTGAAGCCAGCCCACTGATTAGCAACAGCACCGCGCCGTAGGGCATGAATTGCCGCGCGGCTTCTACCACCGCGACCTCTTTCTTTAAGCCCAAATATTCGTAAACTTTCATGCCATTAGGCGCTTCCGTAGCCCCGATAGCGACGAAGGCGACTAGAATATAGATGATGACCACGACGATGATGGAGATGAAAATGGCGCGCGGAATGTTGCGCTTAGGGTCTACGACCTCTTCGCCAGACTGCGCGATGATTTCGTATCCCTCGAAGGCGATAAAGGTCAAACCCATCGCGATCACCACGCCCCCAACGCCGTTGGGCATGAAATCGGCGGTGAAACGGTGTTCCCACCCCGGCGTGCGGAAGATGGCGAACAAGCCAAACAAGACAAACACTCCCAATATCAACACCTTGCCCCCGGTCACGACATTACCTATGGTGCCGGTTTCTGATACGCCGCGATAGTTGATAAAGGTGAACAATGCCGCGATGCCGGTCATAAAGATAAGCCCCAGCGAATGCACCGACAAACCCCAGGCAGGCAACCCCGCCATGTGCCACAACTCGCTGGCGAATCGACCAAAGCCCATAGCGTAGAGCGTCCCCGCGACCGCGTGGGCGAACCAGCTCATCCAGCCTGCCAAAAAACCTTGCACGCCTCCTAAACCTTCCTTGACCCATAAATAGCCCCCCCCCGCTTCAGGAAACGCGGAGCCAAGTTCTGCATAGACCATCGCGGTCAGCATGGTCACTAAGCCGTTTAATAAAAACGCTAATACTAAGGCGGGGCCGGCTTCCCCCGCGGCGATTCCCGTCAGCACGAAAATCCCCGCGCCGATCATCCCGCCGATACCGATCATCGTTATGTCTAACAAGCTCAAATCGCGGCTGAGAGCTACTTCATCTCCCATCGCGCGGCCATTAACGTTTGCCATCTCTCTATATTTCTCCCTTTCTCTTAATAAAATCCAATAGTGGTTAAATGATAAGTTATAATTTAACCACAAAGAGCACAAAGGACACCAAGCCAAAACGGCAGGTAAGAAACCTGCCCTACCCCACGAATCCGCGTAGAGTCAATCATACTTAGTGCTCTTGGTGTTCTTGGTGGTTATCCTGAAAATCCGCGTCCCAATAAAAAAACTCGCTCTCGGCGTTTCGCTCGGAGCGAGTCTCAACAATAAGATTTGTCATTACCCCATACACTAATTTTCTAAATCCCGCACCTCCACTCCTCCGCCGCGCGCCGCGCCAATATACCCTCGTAGAAATTTCCTTTGAGGTTGGAATCGTCATAGGACTTATGAAATATGACCTCTAACAATGGCTGCAACTGTCGCCCTTCAAGTTGCAGGTAGCGGGTAAAAAACTTATAATTTAAGCTCATTTTTCTAATCCTCCATCTGCCAGCTCGCTGCCAAATTCGCCAAGAGCACCGCGTCGCTGCCGTAACCCTCTAAAACGCGCCGCAGGTTATATGCCAGCGGGCGCAATCTCACCATAGTTTTATCTATTTCCTCCGTCGCGATTAACCCCTGCCGCGCCAGAAACTGAATGTACTCGGGCAGTAATTCCAACATCGCGCCCGCTTTGTACGGCTGCGCGCTCAGAAACGTAACGAGTTTTCCCAAATAGCGGTCTAGCTTATGCCGTTGGGGGCGAAAAAGTTTCTCTACAGAGGTCTCATCATTGCTCTTACGCAAGCTCTCATATCTCTCCGTAGCGTAAGCCTGAAATTCCGCCCGCGCTAGTTCGGCGCGACACATCGGAACGCCGACGCGCCGATGCAACTCTCCTACAAAGTCCAATGAGAGGAAGAACATATTATCTCCCCATGTATCACTATTTACCGAAAGAGCAAAGTCAGAAGGCAACCACTGTCTCTCTGCTTGGCCGCTTAGATGAGCTACTGTTCGCTGTAACCATTCATCGTCCGCTTGATAGTATGGCTCCAATCTCTCCATAAGCTGAGGATCATCACCGCGCGGGTTATTTGTGCACTCCACATAATCGAAGATTATCAATGAAGATATGATCTCTCCGAAATCACTCATCGCGTAGCTATCCACATCACCATCCTCCGCGAGGTTCTCCCACGCGCCCACCATTATTTCTAGCAACTCAGATGTAAAACCATGATAGAGCATCAGGTCAACATCGCGAAAGAAAAGCTCCATATCCGCGGCGGTCAAATCCTCATAAACGGAAAAGAGTTCGGGAAGCTGATTCGTCAATCCCTCTGAGGCTAAATCCTGCATCAGCCACGAGTGGTAATAAATGATCTCTTGTTCATACAACTCGGGATATTCATCAGCCAAAAGCCGCACCCATTCTACGAACCGCGCCCGTTCATCGCGCGCTATCGCGATTTGATGCAGCGCGTTCAAACAGACAAACGCGCTCTCCTCATTGATGGAACCTTTTCTCAGAGCTTCCAAGTATATTTCTATCTTGCCATCGTCATCAGCAGCCTCAAACCGTTCCAACAAAACATCGGTAGCTTCTTGATTACTCATTCTATCACTCTCCTAAAATCTATAGGACTTACGCAAAATCGCACTACAATTTACCGCAGAGCACGC
>CAZSIG010000074.1:0-10828 GCA_964606195.1 uncultured Anaerolineales bacterium | reverse complement strand
ACGGACGCGGTTTTTGTTCATCTGTTCCATCTCGCTACCAGGGCAATTCAATCGATGGTGATACTTCTTTGACTTTATCACCGACGATCCTCTTGATCTCTGCCAATCGCTCCGGCGTGCGCGCCTCGAAACGGAGCACTAATACGGGGCTGGTGTTGGAGGCGCGTACTAAGCCCCAGCCATCACCGAAGAGGACGCGCACTCCATCCACGTCTACCACATCATACCTCTCGCGAAAATATTCCGTTACCTCTTTCACAACCTTGAACTTCTCGTCGTCGGGACAGTCGAGACGAATTTCGGGCGAGGAGTAATATTTCGGCACATTCGCCAACATCTCACTTACACTCTTGCCCGACCGCGCCAGCAGCCGCACCGTGCGGCATCCCGCGTAGATGGCATCATCAAAGCCGAACCACTCCGGCTCACCAAAGAAGATATGCCCGCTCATCTCGCCAGCCATCGGAGAGCCGGTCTCTTTCATCTTCTGTTTTATCAACGAGTGCCCCGCTTTCCACATAATCGGTTCACCGCCCGCCTTCTCAATCTCTTCTGGCAATGCTTGAGAACATTTGACCTCAAAGATAATCGGCGCGCCGGGAATCTTTTCCAACGTCTCGCGGGCGAACAGGATCATCAATTGGTCTCCCCAAATGATCTCACCGTTCTCATCGACGACGCCGATGCGGTCCGCGTCACCATCGTAGCCGATGCCCAAATCCGCGCCCTCTTTTTTGACCGTTTTAATCAGGTCTACCATCGTCTCTGGCACCGTCGGGTCGGGGTGGTGATTGGGGAATGTGCCATCGATTTCGCAGTATAGCTCGATCACCTCTGCCCCTAACTCGCGCAGCATCTTCGGACCTAACTCACCCGCGGCGCCATTCCCCGCGTCGGCAACCACCTTGATCTGGCGCGGGAATTGTCCTACACTCTCCTTAATCGTTCGCTCATAGTCCGCGGTCAGATCATGTTGTGTGATCTCTCCCGCGCCGGTTGCGTATTCGCCTTTTTGCATTATATGCAGTACCTTCTGAATCTCGTCACCGAAAATCGTCGATTTGCCCACGCCCATCTTGAACCCGTTGTAAATCGATTCCAAATGACTGCCGGTGATCATAATCCCTCCATCTACTTTGAGATGGAACCACGAGAAGTAAACCTGTGGGGTGGGCACCGGCCCCGGTTTTAATTGTATCACGTCGACGCCGGTCGACGCGATGCCTTTGGATATCGCGTCGCAGTAGATCGGCGAACTAGGGCGCGCGTCGTATCCGACCGTCACAACAAATTTGCCGCCGTTGACCGGCGTCAGATCCAAACCGCGCAGATAGGTACCGTATCCTTTGCCCAACTCTTCAGCGAATTCCGGCGACAAATCTTTGTCCACCAAACCGCGTACATCATACTCGCGAAATATTCTTGGGTTAAGTTTCAAACTCATTCATTCCTCCTTATTTTTACTCTCTAAAAAAACTAACTTTTCAACGGATTTAGCGTATTGAGCTGATTAAACCGCGCTCGTTGGTATTCATTAACAGTCATTCGTAATCTGATCGCGCAGCAACAACGGCAGGTAAGAAACCTGCCCTACCCCATAAATTCATATAGCGCGTAGGGCGGCTTTCTTAGCCGCCATTCTGTATCGTTAGCAACAACGGCAGGTAAGAAACCTGCCCTACCTCATAAATTCATATAGTGCCGCGCAGATTTACTGTGAAGTTACGTAATTCCTACATGTAATTAGTGGCAAACAAATCAACTTCCCACCTTCTCCTTCACCGCTTCCCAATCCTCCGTGAAGCGTTTCACGCCCGCGTCGGTCAGCGGGTGGCGTAGCGCCTTTTTCAACACCGCGTAGGGCACCGTCGCGATATCCGAGCCGAGCACCGCCGCCTCGACGACGTGCTGCGGGTGGCGGACGCTGGCGGTGATGATCTGCGCGGGATAAGTGTAATTATCCAACATGGTACGAATCTCCTTGATGAGCTTCATGCCATTGTTCCCCGCGTCATCCAGTCGCCCGATGAAGGGAGAGATGAACGCCGCGCCCCCTTTCGCCGCGATCAATGCCTGATTCAGCGAGAAGATCAACGTGACGTTGAAATTGATCGTCTCCTCGACCACTATGCGGCGCGCTTCGTCTAATGGAGTGTCACATTTGCCCAGCCACGGACAATCACCGCAAATCTCCTCTGGATTCGCGTGGTAATAGCGTAACTCCTTCAGCGTTCTCAGTCCTTCTTCGGTGAAGGGCACTTTGACCGCGACATGCGGTGACCATTGGACGATCTCTCGCGTCTCCGCGATCATCTCATCGCTAGTCGCGCCGACCACCTCCGCGCTGACGGGGCCCTGCACCAAATAACAAATCTCTTGCACGACGTTTTTGTAGTCAGTGCGTCCCGCGCGCGCCATCAAACTGGGGTTCGTCGTCGCGCCATCTATCACGCCCAATTCTGTCATCTCGCGAACTTCGTCAACTATTGCTGTATCTATAAATATTAACATTTTTCTTCCCTCTCCCTGATCGCTATCACTTATCCATTGTAAATCTGGGGATTGGCTCGGATCAGTTGAAATTTGAACAACTCGACGCGGTCTAATCACGAATGACACCAGTTCGCGAATGTCGAGAATAAACAAAAGAGTGAATTTGTGTAATTCGTACATTCGAGAAATTCGTGATCTATGTCTAACCCAACTGAACCAATCCCAAGTTTATTATAAGTCAAATCTTTCTAGTTAGCGAATTGACTTAATATATTTCAGGACTTACGCAGACCATGTAGAGATTAACTGCAGAGAACGCTGCGGACGCGGAGAAGATTAAGAAACGCGTTTCTTAACGGTCATACGCGGTCAAAAACACTCAGCAAATTCATATTCACCGCGCGACAAGAAACTATCCAGAAAACTCCGCGCTCTCCGCGTCCTCTGCGGTAAAATAATTTTAAAGTTGCGTAAGTACTGATATTTTACCGCGAAGAGTAGAGAACCGCAAAGGACAAAAACGCGCGGTTCGTTGTATAACCTAAACGGTGTAAGCCCCTGTCATATTGAAAACTTACGCACTTCGTGGTATACTGCTATAGATGAGTAAATCCCCTCTCCCCAAGCAAGAATACTATCTGCTCAAAAACGTCAACAAAGCTGGGCGCGACTTTGAACTATTTGAAACAGATGACCGCGTCGCGGTCGCAGTCTCCGGGGGCAAGGATAGCTGGACATTGTTAAAACTGTTACTGGCGCGCAATATCGTCGCGCGTGACAAACTCGATTTGGTCGCGGTGCACATCATTCAGCCGGGAGAGACGGAAAAGCAAGTTGCGCGGTTGAAGGGCGCGTTGACGGAACTAAATGTAGAGCACGCATTCGAGCGCAGCGAAGTATTTGAGGAGGATTCGGAACTGAGTTGTTTTCGCTGTGCGTGGACGCGGCGCAAGGCGTTGTTTCTGACCGCGCATAGTTTGAACTGTAACAAAGTGGCGTTCGGGCATCACGCCGATGACTGCGCGGAGACCGTATTGCTCAATCTCGTTTATCACGGGCGCGTGGAGACGATGGAGCCACATGTGGTGTTTTTCGACGGCGCGCTGACGGTAATTCGTCCTTTGGTTTATATTCCAGAGAAGGATATAATACGTTATACGCGCACACTGGATTTCGCCGCGTACACCTGTCAATGTCCCCGCGCCGCCGAATCTAAACGGGCGCGTATGGGCGAGCTGCTACGTCAGATTGAGCGCGATTATCCAAAAGCAAAGAATAATTTGTTTCGCGCTGCCATGCGTGATAAAATGACATAAGCTCACCGAAAAGAGGGAAAATAACCACAGAGACACCGAGAACGCGGAGGTGAAAAGAGCACAATAAGGATTACGCCTCGCTATAGGGCGCAATCCCCATTGCGCCACCGCGCCTACGCGGTCAAAAGGCACTGGCGAGAGGTGATCAATGGATAAACTGCGAAAAATATGGGAGAGATTGACCGCGCCGCGCACTACTGGAAAAGGGGCGCGGCAAGAATATATGACCAGAGTAATTCTGGTCATCCTCAGCGCGGCTTTAGTCATCATCACTCCATTGTTCTTGATCACTTGGATTATCGGGCTATTCGGCATCGATGCCATAATCACTGCTCTAGTGTTATGCCTATCTTGTATCAGTTGCCTGTGGTTGGTCGAGCGCGGGTACGTGAAGTTGGCTATCCATATTCCCTTCTTCCTCTTTTTGCTCGTGGCAGTATACAGCATCTATTACTATGGTATCGACATAACCGCTGTAGTATCATACGTAATTATGATCTTATTAGCCGCGATACTTCAGGGAAACAAAGCACAACGAGTCGCGTTGTTCATCGCTATTACTACGTGCTGGATTTTCGGCTACGAATACGGGCTGCGTAATCCCGAATCGTATTTTGTATTCGAGGTGGTGACAACAAGTATCTCTTTGGTAATCATCTACCTTTTATTACGTTTTTTCACCAGCCAACTAGAACAAGCCTTGATCCAAGCTAACACCTACGCCGCGGAACTGGCTGAACATAAATTCATCCTCGAAGAGCAGGTGGCGGCGCGGACGTTGGAGGTCACACAGTTGGCGAAAGCGGACCGCGCGGCACGCGAGGAATTAGAACAAGTGGTAGCGAAGTACGGTGCGTTTATGCAGAAGGTGGCGCGGGGTGATCTACGCGGGCGAATGGAGATAACCGCCTCTGCCGATTTAGGGTTATTAGGGCAATACCTGAACGAGATGGTAGCCAGTCTGCGCGAATTAACCGCGCAGACAGTCACCGCGGCGCAAAGCATTACCGACGTGACCAGCGAGATTATGAATGCGACCAATCAGCAGAATGAAGCTACGCAAAATCAGGCGAGCACGATCAAGCAAACGACCAATACACTGATTCAAATCGAGATAATAGCTGAAGACCTGGTGGTGCGCGCAAAAACCACATCAGATACCACCGCGCGCACTCAAGAGGCTTCACAGAAAGGACTAAGTGCGGTTGACGAGACGAAACAAGGCATGGAACATATCCGCTCCAGCGTCGGGGACATCGCGGAGACGGTGCTGGACTTGGGAGAACGCGCCCAACGTATCGGGGAAGTCATCGCCACAGTAGATAAAATCGCGGCGCAGAGCAACATGTTGGCTCTAAACGCGGCGATAGAGGCGGCACGCGCGGGCGAGGCAGGGCGCGGTTTCGCTATAGTGGCTCAGGAGATACAGACTTTGTCGGAGCAGAGTCAAGGGGCGACTGCACAGGTGCGCACAATTCTACGCGAGGTACAGGAAGCAATTAAACGCGCAGTGACGGCGACGGAAGAGGCAGATCACAACGTTGCTCAGGGAGAAGAATTGACTCAAGAGACCAGCGCGGCGATCATGGACTTACGAACACAGATAGATGAAGCGGTACGAGTAGCAGTACAAAATGCCGATAGCGCGCAGCGACAAGCTGAAAGACTAGGTCAAGCAGGAACAGGAATGGAGCGGATCGACGAGGCGACGCAAAAAGTGGTCAGCGGGGCACAGCAAATGAAACGCGCCGCGCAAGACCTATACGCGCTAGCCGCGCAGATGATGCAACTCGTGGCACAGTACCAAGTATGAGTTAGTGGTTAGCGGACAGTTGTAGCGTGAGGGAGTTGAAACAATTATGAACACTCTACAAGATTTATGGAACAGACTCACAACGCCGCGCGCGGTTGATGCGGACACTGCACAGCGGGAATATATCATCAAAGTGCTAGTGGTCATCATTACCATAGTGCCAGTAGTAATGTTCCCTATTGCCACCATCGGCTGGATTGCCGGGTGGGTCCCTTCTAATTATGTGATCGTCGCGGCATTGCTCAGCTTAACTTTCGGCGTCAGCTTGTGGCTGGCACATCAAGGGCATTGGCGCATCAGTAGCTATCTAGTACTCATCGCGGGATTCGCCTCATCCACATACACCAACTACATCGAGGGCGCGGGGACATCGGCAACACTCTTTTACGCGATACTGGTTGTGTTGGCTGCCAAGTTGTATGGCACTATAGCGCAGTGGATTACAATGCTAATCTGTTTCGCGACTTACATTGGTATTAGCGCGGCGCGTATTCAAGGGCTTATTCCCCCCGTTCCCGCGCCAGAAGCGGTGTTCCCCAGACTGGCGATGATGATTTTTCTGGCTCTTGTGGGAATAACGCTGCTGCAATGGTTTTTCAACGCGCAACATGATAAAGTGCTGACCCAGAGCCGCACATACGCGGCGGAACTAGCGGAAAATAAAGCCAATCTCGAAAACCAAATCGCGGCGCGCACCGCAGAACTTCAAAAATTGGCGGACGCGGACCGCAAGGCGCGCGAGGAATTAGAACAGATGGTAACTGCGTATAACGCCTTCATCCAACGCGTGGCGCAAGGCGATCTACGAATGCAATTAGAAGTCACGACGGGCGGGGACATGGGGAGATTGGGGCTACGCCTGAACGGGATGGTGGTCAGCCTGCGAGAACTCGCGGCGCAGTCAGTCAGCGCGGCACAGAGAATCGCGAACTCTACCAGCGAGATTTTGACTGCTACCGAGCAGCAGTTCACCAGCGCACAGACACAAGCTTCCACCATCGCGGAGACAGGCACCACCGTCGCGGAGATAAAACAGGTAGCGGAGGAGATGTCCGACCGTGCCCAGCAGACGGCTGATCTGGCGGAGGAGACCGCGAAGGTGTCGCAAGAGGGGGTGAATGCCGTTCGCGACACTATTCAGGGTATGACAGACATTCAAAGCCGTGTGACGGAGTTGGCGGAGACTATCCTAGCACTGAGCGAACAAACTCAGAAGATTGGTGATATAATCGAAACGGTAGAGGAGATTGCGGAGCAGAGTCAAATACTGTCGCTCAACGCATCTGTAGAGGCAGCGCGGGCGGGAGAGGTGGGCAAGGGGTTCGCGGTGGTGGCGCAAGAGGTGCGCGCCCTGTCTGAGCAAAGTCAAGCCGCGACCGCGGAGGTGCGCAACATCATTCAAGATATACAAAAAGCAACTAACACCGCGGTGTTGACCACCGAAGAGGCTAGTAAGAGCGTGCAGCGCGGCGAATCGCTGACCACACAGGCGGGGCAGGTGATCGTTAAATTGGGGGCGCGCATCAAGGCTGCCGCCCACGCGGCGCGACAGATTGTAGCGAGCGCGGGGCAGCAAGTGGGAGGGTTAGAACAAATCTCCTGGGCGATGGATGACCTTAATAATACCATGCAAGAGACGGTGAAAAGTGTAGAACAGACTAAAAGCGCGGGACAAGACCTCGATAATTTAGCACATTTGATGACCGAAGTTGTTTCGCAGTATCATCTGGATTAGGGCTTTCTCAAAGTATAAACCGCGCAACCAAAACCTCCCGCAGGTTTGGTTTCCCTGCCGAAACATATCGCCCTACAGTCATAATCGCGCTGGAGCAAGTCTACTTCCTTTGAACCTGCGGGAGGTTCGCTGACTTAGAGAAAACCCTATCATTTGGAGTAAAGGCTAAAATGGATAAACCTACAGAACAACAAATTGAAGAACTGGAAAATCATTCATCGGCTGACGAACAGGAAACAACCGCGAAGCTTGGAGCGGTGGAGAAGTTATGGCACCGCCTAACCGCGCCGCGGGCTACCAACGATGAAGTAGCTCTGCGGGAATATACAACGAAAGTTATACTGCTTACTCTAAGCGTGGTCGCGACTGCCGCCCTGCCCTTCGTCTTCGGCGCGTGGCTGTTTCGCGTGGTACCTGGCAACACTCCGCGGCTGGTAGTGATATTGAGTGTACTTTTGGGAGGTGGTTGGTGGGTCGCGCATCGGGGATATTGGCGCATCAGCAGTTATATTCCGCCACTAGTGGCTCTCCTTGCCGCGGTGCATAACAACTATTATGAAGGGGTCGGCACCGCGGCTATGCTCATCTATGCCATAGCGATAATACTTAGCATTACCCTTCAGCGAGGATTGGCGCGGTTGATCATTCCGGCACTCTGTTTTGCCGCATATTTGGGGATTGGTTGGGCGCACGCGCGCGGTTATTTGACCCCCATATACACGCCCGAAGCGACGTTCGCCGACTGGAGCGCCGCGGTAATAGGCAGCTTTATCACCATCATTTTGCTGCAATGGTTTCTTCTGACGCAGTTTCAGCAGACGTTGGCGCAAGCGCGTAGTTATGCGCGAGAGGCAACGGAACGCCAAAAGTTATCGGAAGAACAAGCGGCGGAGATTAAAAGATTGGCAGAAGCGGAGCGCGAGGCGCGGCGCGAGCAAGAGGTGGCGATGGCGGCTTACATGGGTTTCGTCCAAGAACTATCGAGAGGAAATCTGGGCAAAGAACTGCCGTTGCTGGAGATCGGCGACGCGGATTTAGTGGAGTTGGGCTGGGACCTGGAACGCCTCGCGGACAGCCTGCGCGTGATGACCGAGCAGCTCAGTTCAGCCACGCAGGCGATCACCAGCGCGGCGAACGAGATTCTCACTACCACGACGCAGCAGAGCACCAGCGCGCAAGAGCAGGCGACTTCCATCGCGCAGACCGCCAGCACCGTGAAAGAGATCAACACTTTGGCGGACCAGGTCGCGGAGAGGGCGGAGAACACCGCCGACGCCGCGACGCAGAGTCAAGATATTGCTCAGCGCGGTTTGGTAGCGTTGCAAGAGATGGACGGAAGTATGGATGATATTCGCACTCGCGTAGGTGAGGTGGCGGAAACGGTGCTGGCATTGAGCGCGCAGACGCAGAAGATAGTAGAGATCATCAGCACGGTGGATCAGATCGCGGCACAGAGCGACATGTTGGCATTGAACGCGGGGATTGAGGCGGCGCGCGCGGGCGAGGCGGGACGCGGTTTTGCGGTAGTCGCGGAGCAGGTGCGCGAGTTAGCGGAGCGGTCGCAAGCGGCAACAGCGCGCGTGCGGAAGATCTTGCTTAACGTACAACAGGCGACGAGTGAGGTAGTACGAGTGATGGAAACCGCGAGCGAGAGCGTAGTACGCGGTGAGGAACTAGCAACACAAGCCGGAGATGTAATTGTGGAGCTGGGAGAACGGATTGAGCGTGCAGTACAGGCGAGCATTCAGCAATCAGCAAGCGCGCGGCAGCAAGTTAGCGGGTTGGATCAAGTGACAATGGCGATGGATCATATCAGCGTGGCCACGCGCCAGACGGTTGCGGGGGTGCAGCAGACTGAGAAGGCGGCGCGACAGTTGCACGAAGTCGCGGAGAATATGGCGTTGGTGGTGGAGCAGTACCAACTATAGGATATAAATAGGACACTGATGAACACAGATTTTCATTGATTTAGTGGTTTTTGGTTCTACGCGGATTCGTGGGGTAGGGCAGGTTTCCATACCTGCCGTTTTTTCCGATGATTTGGAGCGGCGGCTAAGAAAGCCGCCCTACGCGGGTATTTTGCACTCGCGGCTGCCACACTTACCACCGTTTACCCCACGAATCTGCGTTGATCCTGATTTTTATAGTAGGACTCACACAAATTTCAGGCTTCCGAAGTTTCGGAGACTTCGGAAGTCTCCGCCCGCGTTCATTGGCATTCATTAGTAGTCATTTATAACCCGCTCGCGCAGATTTAATGTGAAGTTGCGTAAGTCCTATCTTAATAGAAAAATCAGTGTTCATCAGTGTAAATCAGTGTCCAATATTGAATTTGTCAGTCAATCAGGTCGCGAGTATAGAATAGTAAACTTTAGGGGGAATGATATGACATCATTGTTCGACGCGGGGAAAATTGGAACGTTAGAACTACCCAATCGCATTATCAGATCTGCCACTTATGAGGGCATGGCTTCCCGCGAGGGGTACGTAACTCCGGAGATGCGAAGATTGTATCTAAGATCAGCGAAGGGGGGTGTGGGACTTTCGATTATTGCCTACGCCTCAGTTCATTATACCTCTCGCGCCTTCTGGCACCAATGCCGTATTGACCGCGACGACTTCGTTCCCAAGTGGCGCGAACTCGTCGACGAAGTTCACGCCGAAGGGGGAAAGGTGGCTCTACAGATCGCCCATTCCGGACGCGCCTCCGATCCTAAAATTACCGGCGTGCCCGCGCTGGCTCCCTCTCCGGTGCGCAATCTTTATACCATGAACGTGCCGCGCGAAATAACCGAACCAGAGATTTGGGAGATGATCAGCTCCTTTGGAAGCGCGGCGGTTCGGGCAAAAGAGGCGGGTTTCGACGCGGTACAACTACACTTCGCACACGGCTATCTGCCCAGCCAATTCTTATCCCCCTTCACCAATCGACGCGATGATGATTGGGGCGGTGATTCGGAGCGACGGCAACGATTTATGTTGGAGGTTTATCGGCAAACGCGGCGCGATGTTGGTCCCGATTACCCGCTGTTCGCCAAGTTCAATATGAACGATTACGTGCGCAACGGCATAACCGTTGAAGACGCGATCCCCGTCGCACAGATACTAGCCGCTGAGGGAATCGATGCCCTAGAATTAAGCGGTGGTTTCGGGGATTCGCCCTTCAATATCATGCGCGGTGATATTCCGAACGAAATCGCGCACAGCTTCAATTTCTTGACGCAGTTCGTGCTCAAGGTCATTTTCCATTTCATGCGCCGCGGAGTTCGGTTCGAGCGCGAGGCTTACTTTCTGCCCGACGCGCTCAAGCTGCGGCAGGCTGTCCCCGACATTCCGCTGATCCTTGTGGGAGGCTTGCGGTCGCGCGCGGTGATGCAAGATGTTCTGGATAAGGGATTTGAGTTCGTGGCGATGGCGCGTCCCCTTATTCGCGAGCCTAACTTGCCGAAACGGATGAAGGCGGGAAAGACC
>CAZSIG010000073.1:0-11084 GCA_964606195.1 uncultured Anaerolineales bacterium | reverse complement strand
TCGGCGCTCTCCGCGCCCTCGGCGGTGAAATTATTATGAACTTGCGTAAGTCCTAACAGATTTACACTGATGGCTCTTTAGGAATTCGTGGGGCTCAGCAAAAACGGCAGGTAGGGAAACCTGCCCTACCCCACAAATTTGAGCAGAGTCTAACGAAAAAGCACTTACACTTGAGAAGCAAAAAATTAGTGAAAATTCGTGTAATTAGTGGCTAATTCTTCCTAATCAGTGTTTATCAATGCAAATCAGTGCCCCATTTCTACTCCGCGTCGTTGCCCTCCATCTCTTGCAGCTTCTGCGTTATCAACTCCTGCATAGCAGCTTTCGCGCCCAATTCCAACGCCTTCTCAAAATCCGCTTTCGCTTCTTCTATTTTGCCCAACTTCTCATACGCCAAACCGCGCACTCCATACGCGTCTCCCGCCTCGGGATTCGCCGCTATCGCGATATCGTAATCGTTGATGGCGCGCTTGTATTCGCCCTTGCTGTAATATGCCGTACCGCGATTTTGATAAACCGTGCCCATACTTGGATCCAATGTCAAGGCGTTATCGTAGTCCGCAATGGCGCGATCATATTCGCCCAAATGGAAGTAAGCCACGCCGCGATCGGTATACGCGTCCGCCTTTTTGTCGGGAGACAGATAGTTAAGCGCGAGGGTATAATCATCGACGGCTTTCTGATACTCATTCAGGTCATAATGAGCCAGTGCGCGGTTGACAAACGCGTCGCCCAACTGCGGATTGAGCGCGATGGCGCGGTCGTAATCCTCAATCGCCCGCTCGATTTTGCCCGTAGTGTGGTACGCGCTGCCGCGCTGGTTATAAGCCTGTGCCGCGCGATCATCTACGGCAATAGCCCGGTCATAATCCTCTATCGCCCGTTCAGGTTCGCTCAATAGCTGGCGCAGGTTGCCGCGATTGTAGTACGCGTCGGCATATGCGGAATCGAGCGAAATTGCTTCGGCATATTCATCTCGTGCCTGTTCATATTTCGCCTGCGCGAAGTATATGGTGCCGCGATTATTGTGCGCGACGGCAGACTGGGCATCTAGCCCTATCACCTTATCGAATTCCGCCAACGCGGCATCGTAGTTTTGCTGTACCGCGTATATCACACCGCGATTGTTGTACGCTGCCGCTACATCGGGGTCAAGCTGGAGCGCGGCGTTGCAGTCAGCGAGCAATTTTACGGTGTCCCGCTTCACCGTGACGTAGATATAGCCGCGATAGAGATAAGCCCCCGCACTCGGCTGCTGTTCAATCAGACGCGTGAAAACGGACAACGCCTGCTCGTACCGTCCGTTCCAGTAGTAGACTTGCCCCAGCGCGAACTGCGCCAGATTCTCCACATCATCCGATAACGGGTAATCCACGTCACGCGGCGGTAGCAAGTTCACTCGCTGCGACTCGGTAATCACCAGCGCGGTGTTGGGGAAAGCTGCACCAGTGGTAAACTTCGCCCTATTATTTGACTGCCAGAGCACGACCGCCGCGCCGCGCCCTTCGCCCAACTGCTGCGCCTGCACCGCGTCGCGAACCTCGGTCGCGACGACATCTACATTCACATTATTCATATTCACTTCGGCATCATCCACCGCCGCGCGCACCGCCTCCGCGATCTCTTGCTCCTGTCCGTCGAACTTGGCAACCAACACCGTCAACGGCTCGACCTTTCTCGCACCGTTCGGTAACAGTCGCGCCCGCGTCTCAGGATAGGCTAAAACGCCCGCTAAGATGCCCAGCCCCGCGATTACGATAATCAAGATAATGTTCTTCCTATTCATCAATATCGAATTCAACCTCCAAAAACAGTTAATTTTTTGCCACTAATTTCACAAATTTTCACTTATTTCTCTCTTTTCGTGTTAATCAGTGCAATTCGTGGCAGAACTATTACTTACAACCGCTTGAAATCCAAAAGGACCTTTTTTCAAAGAAACCAGGTTTTATACAAAAACCTGGTTTCCAAATCATAAACGCGTATAGGGAATAAGGCAAATCAGAACTAACGCGAAATCCACGCCTTATTCCATTTCTAGCCCCGCGAACACCCCCAACGGCACCTCGACGAACAAGGGACGCGCGGTATTTTCTGTCACCTCCGCGAGCGGCACGCCCATCTCACGAAATACTCGCTTGATTAGATTCGTACAAGTCTTACCGCCACACGCGCCCATGCCTGCCCGCGTCAGCGCCTTCAGCTCGTTCATGTCGCGCACGCCGTTGCGAATGTGCTGCTTGATTTCGCCGACCGTCACACGCTCGCAGCGGCAGACAATGACATCATCGGTGAGCCGCTGCACGTAGCTGTCGAGCGGCGCGCCGACGTAATCCTCCTGCACGCGAATGCCGGCAATATCCTTGGCGATCTCTCGCGGCGCGGCGACGGTCACGAGCAGCGTGCCGGTGTTCATGGTGATGCCATGCTCCTCGCCCATGCGCGGTTTTCGGGCACGAATAACCTCCACGTTGCCCAGCACGCGCCCCGCGGTGTCCAACACAGTTACCACATCACCTTTGGTGATAGAATTAGCCGCGAACTCGTAGGGGATAGTAACGCGCGGCATATCCGATGAGGCACGGTAATCCACCAGTGTTATCGCCAAGCCGGGGCAGATCGCCACGCACTGCGCGCAGCCGGTACACTCCCCCGCGTCCACAAATTCGGGGCGCCGTCGCACATCATCTTCGCTAATCCTAATCAGTCCCTGCGGACAAACGTGCGCGCAGGGATTACAAGGAATCTCCTGGCTGCAATGCAGCACCGGAAACACCCCCGCGTCATTCTCTGGCACCACCTCCGCGCCGACCTCGCCCGGACGCGACTTGAGTATCTCGCTGGTGCGAATCCAATCGGGCGGTACCTCCGGCACATCGCGCCCCAGCGCGCGGGCGATTTCCAGTCCCTTGATTTTGCCGGAGAACATCGCGGCAGAGGCTTCGGCAATCTCCTCCGCGTCACCCGCGGCGAAGACGGTCATACCGAACGCACGCGCCTTGTGATAAAATTCGTCTACAGGGTCCAAGCCGACGGCAATGAGCACTGTATCACAGGCAAACGATTTTTCGGTGCCGGGTATCGCCTGAAAATTCTCGTCTATCTGCGCGATAGTGACCGATTCTACGCCGTCCGCGCCGTTCGCACTCAATATCGTGTGCGAGGTGTAAATTGGCACGCCGAACCGCGCCAGCTTGTCTTTATGAACTTTATAGCCGCCACATTCGGGCAGCGCCTCGACCAAGCCGACGACCTCGATGCCCGCCTGTAGCGCGTGATAGCCCGCGATAAGTCCGACGTTGCCGCCGCCGACGATGAATAATCGCTCCGCCGAGCGCACTAGATCGCGATTGACCAAAGTTTGAAACGCGCCCGCGCCGTAGACGCCGGGCAGGGTGTTGCCCTTGAAGACCAACGATTTCTCTCGCGCCCCCGCGGCGACCAAGATCACCTCCGGCTTGACCAGCATGTACTTTCCATCGCGCAGAATACCCACCTTATGGTCGCTGAAAACCGCGAGGACGGTGGAATTCGTCCAGCACTCCACGCGGTCGTACTTCGCGACCTCGTTCGCCAAAATCGTGGCGATGTCGATGCCGCGCGTGCCCGCGTAGCACGCGGAGACGGAACCGAAGAAGCGGTGCGTCTGTAGAACCAGCTTGCCGCCCAGCCGGTGCTTGTCATCCACGAGCAGGGTATCGACGCCGACCTTGCCCAACTCAATCGCGGCGGATAATCCCGCCGGTCCGCCGCCGATGACCAGACATTCCGTCGCGATTTCGGGAACGTCGTGAATTCGCGCGGTGGTCTCCGTAGGTAGCGCAGGTTTTTCATCGACCGGCAGCACCGCCATACCCGGCTCGACCAGCACCATGCACGATTTGACCGGCAAGCCGTCCGCGATGACGAGACACTGCGCGCACTGCCCGTTGGCGCAGAAGATGCCCTGCGGCGCGCCATCTTTAGTATGATGTCCGAAAATCCGCACCCCGTTGGCGAACAGCGCGGAGACGATGGTCTCGCCCTCTTGCGCGTACATCTTTTCGCCCTGCCATGTGAATTCTATCACAGACGGTTCCTCGACTTTGAGGATAGGGTGCTCTTTCACTCGATAATCGTTTGACATTTCACACTCCCATCTTTGTTTTGATTTTTTCTCTACTAACACCGACGCGGCATAGCGCCGAAGTTATTCGACGTGTGCCGCGTCAGCGACAACGCCATTGTTGTGGGGTAATGATATAATAAAACTGACATTTTGCCAAGTCTTTAGGCGTGATGGGAATTGCGCCCTATGGCAATACCCGCGCTATCTCAGAACGCTATCCCCATAGTCCCTCTGCTTTGCCGCTTATACGAAATGTAGTATAATTCACTCTCATGGAAAAATGTTTAGAGAGAGAGACATCGCGGTCGGATGAGCAAGATATTAAACCCGCGTGGTACCGTCTGGCAACGTGGATAGCGGGTATCATCGTACTAGGCTATATCATCGCGCCACCGTGGTCATTAGAAGGAAAAATCAATCTGGTCGGCTATGGCATCTGCCACCAACTCGCGGAGCATTCTTATATCATCGGGGGACATCAGTTACCCTTGTGCGCGCGGTGCACGGGAACGTACTTCGGCATATTACTAGGATTTACCACGATACAACTACTGAGACGCCACCGCGCCGCCGAATTACCGCCGGTGCGCGTCATCATCGTGCTGCTAGGCTTCATCGGCATCATGGGGTTAGATGGCATAAACTCCTACATCGATTTTTACCCTACAATAAACTCGCCCTACAAACCGCGCAACGTCTTGCGCCTAGTGACCGGCATTCTGAACGGCATCACGATGATTACGCTGGTCTATCCAATTTTCAATTTCACCCTCTGGAAAAACACTGAGAAAAGCCGCGTTTTGCGCAACCTGCGCGAAGTTGGGGCGATAGTTCTGGCGGCGGTGCCGATTATATTATTAGTTGAAGCCGATTTCGCGTGGTCGTACTATCCTTTAGCGCTCCTCAACGCGGTCAGTGTGTTGTTCATGCTCACTGCGATTAACACCGTCATCGTCACGGTGATGATGCGCCGCGAGAATATGGCGGAAAATTGGCGCGATGTCCTAAATCAACTATTATTCGGCTTAGTCCTCGCGTTGGGCGAGCTTACTTTTATGGGGGTGGTACGCGTAGTATTGACTAACATGCTGGGATTAGATTTTTGAAGCGCGATGCAACTTTATATTCCTGTATGCGTATAGATAGTGAATTGCCATGAGATTTAAGTTTTGATATAATTAACGTAGTAGTTTAGGCGATTGAAGGAGGTGAAACCGAGTCTATTCAAAAATAGTATTGTCAACATAACGCGGTAAACCAATTAGTTTAATTTAAGGAGGTAGATTCAGAATGGATATTGGAAAGGCATTTACTTACGTATTCGATGATGAGCGGTGGATAACTAAAGTGCTGGTCGGGGGTCTTTTCTCACTCCTATCAATGATACTGATAGGTATCCCCTTTGTTATTGGGTATATGGTTCAGACTATCAAGAATGTGATTGACGGGCAAGATGACCCGCTGCCCGAATGGAGCGACTTGGGCGAGATGTTCACGCAAGGATTGATGTTGGCGCTCGCGTTCGTCATCTACGCGATCCCTATGTTCTTGCTCATCGGCTGTGGGATCATTCCCGCGGCTATACTGAGCGACGCGGGGGGCGACGCGGAAGGTCTCGCGGCGTTGATTATGACCTGTACGAACTGTATCATCGGCTTGTACGGCTTGCTGCTCGGGATTATCTCCCCGGCAATCATCGTCCGCTACGCGGTGACCGGCGAATTTGCCGCGGCGTTCCGCTTCAACGAAATCTTCAACCTCATCACGAAGAACATCGGCAACTACATCGTCGTCATCCTGTTAAGCTGGGTCGCGAGCTTCTTAGGTGGCTTGGGCGCAATCGTCTGCGGCGTCGGCGCGTTCTTCACCGGCTTCTGGGCGTATCTGGTTCAGGCACATCTCTACGGTCAACTATATCTGGAAGCAGAAGCCGAAACAGTATAACAAAACCGCGACATTTTATATCATTTAGCGTAAACTGAGCGGCTACTAGGAAATCTTCCAGTAGCCGCTCTTAGTAGAATACCACAAGGAGGTAAATTATATGGATATTGGAAAAGCGTTTACATTCATGTTCGACGATGAGAAATGGATAACCAAAGTTTTGGTCGGGGGAATCTTCGTCTTCCTGAGCTTTCTGCTGATCGGCATCCCCTTCGTTATGGGCTACGCGTTAAAGACACTCAAGAATGTCATCGACGGGGAACCAAAACCTTTACCGGAATGGGACGACCTGGGAGATATGTTCACTCAGGGGTTAATAATATCTCTGGTGTTCGTCATTTACGCCATTCCCGTAATTCTGGTGACATGTTGTACCGGAATTCCGTTAGCCATCATCAGCGACGCGGGGGGCGACGCGGCAGATTTGGCGGCGCTGCTGTGGAGTTGTTTCAACTGTCTCATCAGCTTATACTGGTTGCTCGTCATCGTCTTGTCTCCAGCGATCATCGTCCGCTACGCGGTGACCAACGAATTCGCCGCCGCGTTCCGCTTTAACGAGATATTCAGCTTCATCAGCGATAACATCGGAGATTACATCATTGTACTGCTTTTGAGTTGGATCGCGACGTTCTTGGGTGGACTAGGTGCAGTCGTTTGTGGCGTCGGTATGTTCTTCACCATGTTCTGGGCGTATTTGGTAGTCGCGCACCTTTACGGGCAATTGTATCTGGAAGCTGATAAAGCAACCGCGTGAGAAGGGAGAGTGAAAATGAGACGACCTGATGGTGTAACTGTAATCGCTATATGGCACTTTATACAGGGTGTACTGAGCCTAATGGGCGCGTGCGTTATTCTGGCTATACCCATTCCCGCGGTATTGCTAAACGTCGACGACGCGGCGGGGCTGTTTTGGGCGATGTTCGGCTTGGGAATTGGACTGGTGGTGACCGGGGGATTGGGCGTTTTCTCACTTATCATAGGTTGGGGTTTACTTGAACTCAAGGAATGGGCGCGGTGGATCGCCATCGTCTTAGCGGTGCTATCTCTACCCGCGTTCCCTATTGGCACTATCATCGGCGGCATCATTATCTGGTACTTGCTTCAAGATGAAGCCAGAGAAGCGTTTCAATCTATGGAATAAACCGCGCCGCGTTTTCATACATAAACCCAAAACGGCTACTGAGGATTTCTCAGTAGCCGTTTTTGTCTTAATATGTTACAATTACCGCGTAATCGGTCATGCTTCACTCCGCCGCTTTCTCTTCCGCGTCCTTCTCAATCAAAGTTTCAATAGATTTGACCAAATCTCCCTTTGGGCGCTCGCCGGCATACTTCTCTATTACAGTGCCCGCGTTGGTCATAAACACAAAGGTCGGGACACCGCGCACCTCAAACTGCGCCGAATAAGCTTTACTCTCCTCGTCATCAATATTGAACGCGACAAAAAACACCTGTTCCGAATACTCCTCGTACAACTCACCGACTATCGGCTTCATTTTCGAGCAATGCCCGCACCAATCCGCGTAGAAGAAGAGCAAAAACGGCTCGGTCGGCGGCGGTGGGTCATCCTCTGATTTCGCGGTATCCGTAACCGTATCGGTAGAAGCGGTGGTAGTATCGGTCATCACATCTGCCGCGCCAGAATCAGCTTGCTCCGGCTCATCAGTGGCGGAAACAACCGTCGCGGTCGGCTCGACGGTGGGAGTCGCGGGGATAGGCGTATCAGACGGTAACGGCGTAGCAGTCGCGGGCGCGGCGGTCTTGCTCGGCGTCCATGAGGGCAGCGGCGTAACCGTCATAGGAGCTTCCATCTCTATCGCCACCGTCTCGACTGGCGCGGTCTCGGGCTGCGATTGGACACACGCGATTAAACCTAATAGCAGTATAACACTAAACAACAAAAGTAATCGTCTCACTAAAACAACCTCCTCATACAACTCACAAACGTCTTTGCTAAACCCAAGAGAGCAAATTGTAACAGAAAAATAGAAAAACATCAAATTGATAAACCCTAATCCTCTATGGGGTATGAAATAGAGCTTTCTCAAAGTCCAAACCGCGTGGTCAAAACCTCTAGTAGGCTTTTTCTCAGGATGTCATGCTGAGCATAGCAAAGCATCTCGTTTACGCGATAATTGCTACCTGTTGATTAGGGTGAATGAAATGAACGAGAAAACGAGACCCTTCGCTGCGCTCAGGGTGACATATCATTCAAACTGCGCGACTTTGAGAAAGTCCTAACATGAAAGGAGCCGAAAAATGAAAACGATAAGAAGATTATATCTTTACGGAGTGGCGTTTATCGCGCTACAGAGCCTGATGTGGGGCATCATCAACTTGCTGCGCATGTTGCTGGGCGGCACCCCATTCAAAAGCGAGGCAGCAAGTCTATACATCGCGTTAATCATCGTCGGCTTGAGCATATATCTGTTCCACTGGCTGCTGGCACAGCGCGGCATCAAGGATAGCCCCGAAGAACGCGCCGCGGTGCCACGTAAACTCTATCTCTACGGTGAACTAGTCGCGACGGTGATACCTGCTGGAATGAACAATACCAACTTAATCGAGGATACCCTGTTTCGCCTGTTCGGCGGCACGCTCCATAGCGCGTGGTATCCCGATTTAGTAAACAACCTCGTCGCTATCGGCATTGCCGGTATATTCTGGTTATATCATTGGCATATCATTCGCGCCGATGCCCAAGCCGAACCGGAACGCGGCTGGCAAGCCACGCTCCGCCGTTTGTATTTCTACGCGGTCGCCTTCAGCGGTTTGGCAATGTTGACCAGCGGCGCGTTCGGAATCGTCACCACACTGGCGCGTTTGGGACTACGCGGCGCGCCGCAATACGCCGAAGTCGGTTGGTGGCGCTACCGCGTATCTTACAGCATAGCCATAAGCCTAGTGGGATTATTAGGCTGGCTGTGGCATTGGCGATATGCCCAAAAGCAGTTCGCAGCGCGCGGCGTAGGAGAAGAGAAATCCACCATCCGCAAATTATACGCGTACCTGATTGTCTTCACCGCCGCGGTGGTCACATTGAGCGCGGCGGCGTATGTCTCATACACCATCTGGTCTAACCTACTAGCCGTAAACACCAATAGCAATTCGCTGCCGCTGCAACTGGTGGAGCCGCTCACCGCGATATTGCTGGGGATAGTGTGGTGGGTTTATCATTGGAACACATTGAAATCGGACGCCGCGGACGCCGCCGAAGCACCACAACAAGCGAGTATTCGCCGCCTATACTTCTACCTAATCAGCAGTGTGGGTTTGACGATGTTAGCCATCGGCATCGCGGGGCTGCTACGCATGGTCATTCGCGTCGCGGGCGGCTGGACGCCCGACAGCGGTATTATCAGCGATTGGTTAAAGCAACAATTCAGCCTGTTCATCTCGATGAGCGCGGTAGGCTTACCCGCGTGGCTGTTCCATTGGCTAAGGGTGCAACGCGTCGCGGTCTCGTCCGCCAATACAGGAATGGATGAACGACAAGCCATCGCGCGTAAGGGGTATCTATACGCCTTCGTCTTCATCGCCGCGCTGGTAATTTTAGGCAGCGCGGCGTGGCTGTGCTATCGTCTACTGATGGCGGTTTTGACGCAGGATATACCCGCCGACTTCATCGCGCAGTTGGGCGAGGCGATAGCTTACACCATCATCGCGGCGGTGGTGTGGGTCTATCACTGGCAGACGATTGCGCGAGATGGTAAATTGGAAGACGCGGAATGGGAAAAGCGGTTGGCGCAATTTTCAGTCGTGCTGTTGGACGCGGGGGAACTGGGCGAGTTACTAGAGAAATACCTGCGCCGCGAACTACCACAGGCACCGATTGTCACGTTTCCCCAAAAGACGCGGCAGGCTGAAATCATCTCCGAGGCGCGGTTGATCGTGGCATCATGGCAAGCCGCGCTGTTATCAGAATTCGCGGAGGCGATACGACGCAGCGCGGCGCACAAACTGCTGCTGCCACTGCCCGTCGAACTATGGCACTGGGTCGGTGCACCGCTGGAGGAGCTTGAGGAATGGGCGGAGCACGCGGCGCGGCAGGCGCGCCAAATCGCGATGGGCCGCGCGGAGAGTGGAAAGGAGTTCACCGCGGGTGGCATCGTCGGGCTTATCGGGGTGATGCTGCTGTTGTTGATTATCTTCGCGGCGGGGCTGGTGCCGTTTATGGAGTTTGATTAGAACCGCAATAAGTTTGAAAAAAATATCTAGCTACCTGACACTTTTGAAGAATGGAACGCGGATTTCCCTGATTTAACGGATTAACGCGGATTTTCTCTTTGATTGCTTCGTCCTATAAAACAAAAATCAGCGAAAATCAGAGAAATCTGCGTTATCCGCGTTCTGTTCGGTGCCTCAACAGCTTTGTATGGCAACCTGTCGGGTAGCTAGAAAAAATATTTCTAATTAGCATCCAATGTCCAAGAATCTTTATAATCCGCAAAGACATCACCGTCGTTCTCTCCGTCTTAAGGGCTACGATTACACCCAAGCGGGGGCATATTTCGTGACAATTGTTTGCCAACACCGCGCCTGTTTGTTAGAAACAACACCCGTACGCGATACGATTCGGCTGTGGTGGGACGAATTACCCAGCAAATTTCCTACTATCGCGCTCGACGCATTTGTTATTATGCCTAACCACATTCATGGTATAATTTTCCTAAATGCCAATACCGCGAGTTCACGAACTGAGCAGACAGATAGGTCAGCCCCTACAGCATCATGTATTGAACATCCAACATTAGGTCGCGTTGTACAATGGTTCAAAACCATGAGTACCAACGCATACATTCGCGGTGTTAGACAAGACAATTGGAAACCGTTCCCCGGCAAATTATGGCAACGAAATTATTACGAGCACATTATCCGCAATGAAAAATCATTAAACCGCATTCGCACCTACATCGAAAATAACCCCGCGAATTGGGAAATAGATCCAGAAAATCCCGCCGTCGCATCGTAGGGGCACTCCTATGTGTGCGCCCCATTCGTGGGATACAGAACGGGCAGACACATAGATCTG
>CAZSIG010000072.1:3369-11097 GCA_964606195.1 uncultured Anaerolineales bacterium | reverse complement strand
ACGGAAACAAGATTTACTATTTGTGTAACGACCGCGGTTTCTTCAGCTTGTGGAGCTATCACTTGGATAAGAATACCGCGGAGCAGCTCGACGGAGACCTAAAGGAGTACACTTGGTTGGGACAGGTCGCGGTATCGCCGCGCAGTAATAAAATCGCGTGTATTGCCTCTTCTGGCACCTGCCCCCCGCGAGTTATCATCTATTGTGACGTCCCGCGCCCCACAGATAAAGAAGTCGCCCCGGTATTTGTGCTCCGCCGTAGCTCGACGGAGAAGGTACCCCCCGCCGCGTTATCGGCGCCCGAGCCGATAATTTGGCAAGGGAAAGATGGAGCGCAAGTGCATGGCTTATACTATCCCCCGACTAGCGAAAAGTTCGTCGGCAAAAACCTGCCTCCGCTGGTCGCGCTAGTACATGGTGGCCCAACGGGTCAATCGCAAGCCAAGTACAACGGGCTTGCCCAATTTTTGGCGACGCGCGGCTACGCGATATTGGCAGTCAACTATCGCGGCAGCGTGGGATATGGCAAGGCGTACATGGATGCCCTGCGCGGCAATTGGGGCATCTACGATGTGGAAGATTCGGTGAGCGGCGCACAGTCTTTGGTGAAACAGGGCAAGGTTGACCCGGATAAGCTAGTCATTTTAGGCGGCAGCGCGGGCGGATTTACGGTATTGCAGGCGTTGGTCACACACCCCGGATTTTTCCGCGCTGGGGTATGTTTGTACGGCGTGAGCAATCATTTCACCCTGGCGGCAGATACGCATAAGTTCGAGAAACGGTATCTCGATTCGTTATTGGGTGAATTGCCCGAAGCGAGCGATATTTATCGCGCGCGGTCTCCCATCTTCTTCGCGGACAAAATCAGCGATCCCATCGCGGTCTATCAAGGCGAGATTGACAAAGTGGTGCCCCGCGACCAATCGGATAAAATCGTAGCGTCATTGCGGGCGCGCAACGTGCCGCACATATATCAGGTCTACGAGGGTGAGGGACATGGCTGGCGCAAAGCTGAGACTATCGAAGATTTCTACCACAGCCTGGAAGATTTTCTGAAACAATACGTTATATTCGCGTAGCCGCAGGCTTTACGCCTGCGTTGACCGCGCCGTGTAATTTGAAGGACTTTCTCAAAGTCGCGTTCTGAGGTACTGGATATTCACATAATATCCTATCACGTGGGATTCTACCCTCACCCCCGGCCCCTCTCCCTGTAAGGGAGAGGGGAGAATATGTCCCCTCTCCCCAGCGGGGAGAGGGTTAGGGTGAGGGGAGAGTCGAGTAGAGCAAACCGCGGGACTTTGAAAAAGCCCGAGTGTAACTTGAAGAGGGGGATGAATGGAAGAAAAACTGCAAGAATTAAGGGAACTCTTGGGGGAAATCAAGGATTTACAAAACGCCGCGATGTTGTTGACGTGGGACCAGCACACCTACATGCCACCTAGTGGTACCACCGCGCGCGCCGAGCAATTAGCCACTCTGGAGAAGATAGTTCATAACCGCTTTACCAGCGACCGCTTGGGTAAGTTACTAGATGAATTGCAATCATACGCCGCGCAGTTGGATTACGAGAGTGACGACGCGAGTTTAATTCGCGTCACTACTCGCGAATATGAAAAAAGGCACAAACTGTCTAAAGAATTGGTCTCCGAGTTAGCGCGTGCCACAGCGTTAGCCCATCGTGCCTGGAAGCAGGCACGCCATGACAACGATTTCTCCTTTTTTCAGCCCCATTTGAAGAAAATCGTCGCTTTATGCAGACAAGAGGCGGAAGCGTTGGAGTACGAAGATCATCCCTACGACGCGCTTTTGGATTTGTATGAACCGGAGATGAAAAGCGCGGAGGTGGTTCGCATCTTTGACGAGATGAAGGCAGAGTTGATTCCGCTGGTGCAGGCTATCTCCGAAAAGCAAGGTTTTGTAGAAGACCGCGTCTTTAACAACGATTTTAAAGAGAGCAAGCAACTAGAGTTTGGTAGGAATGTGTTGACAAAAATGGGGTACAATTTTCTGCGCGGGCGGCAGGACGAGTCGGCTCATCCTTTCACTATTTCTTTTTCCCCCAAAGATGTACGCATTACCACGCGCGTGCAACGAGATCGTTTCGTATCGGCGTTTTTCGCTTCAGTACATGAGGGGGGACATGCTCTGTACGAGCAAGGTATATCTTCCTCCCTAGAGCGCACCCCGTTAGCTGACCCCTCATCTTTTGGTATTCATGAATCTCAATCGCGCCTATGGGAAAATTTGGTTGGACGCAGCCGCGAGTTTTGGTTCTACTTCTTTCCCCATCTACGCGAGGCATTTCCAGAGCAGATGGAGTGGGTGGATTTGGATGATGTGTATCGCGCAGTCAATATGGTTAAGCCTGATTTCATTCGCGTCGAGGCGGACGAGGTTACTTATAACCTGCACATTTTCTTAAGGTTTGAGATTGAGATGATGTTGCTCGAAAACAATGTTGAGGTGGCAGATTTGCCGGAGATTTGGAACGCGAAGATGCGGGAGTATCTGGGCATAACTCCGCCTGATGACAGTTTAGGAATTCTTCAGGATATGCACTGGGCGGGCGGATCTGTTGGCTATTTTCCCACTTATGCGTTAGGCAATTTGCTTTCAGTGCAGTTCTACAATCGCGCCGTTCAAGACATTCCAGAGATACCACATCAAATCGCGCATGGAGATTTCGCGTTGTTACTGGATTGGCTACGCCAGAATATTCATCGGCATGGCGCGAAATTCGCGCCGGTCGAGTTAGTCAAGCGTGTTACTGGCACCACACTGGATGCTAAGCCATTTATCGCGTATGTGAAGAAAAAGTATTCTGAACTGTATGAGTTGTAAGAATAATTAGCGGATAAAGCGTGAAACGTGAAGATATGATGCATGAAATGTATCGCGCATTTTGCTTACCTTCTTCACGTTTTACGTTTTTACGTTTTGCGAAGTAGCATGAAAGTATATCTGACTTCTATCGGCTGCAAATTAAATCAATGTGAGATCGCGGCGCTGACGCGCGAGTTCGCCCGCGCTGGTTATCAGGTAGTAGATGCCCCCGCGCAGGCGGATATTCACGTGCTTAACAGTTGTGCTGTAACAAAACAGGCGGAGCGCAAATCGCGTCATGCGATTCATCGACTGCGTCGCGCCAACCCGGAGGCATTTATCGTCGCCGCGGGGTGTTGTGGAGAAATATGGACGGAGCAGCCGCATAATGCCGAAAAAGTCGATTGCATCGTGAATAACGCGAACAAAGATAATCTTGTGAATCTAGTCGCGGAGTTGTGCCCAAGCGAACAGGTGAAATCTGTGCCGCTCGTGAATGTCGATATGCGCACGCGCGCGTTGGTCAAGATTCAAGATGGATGTGATAATCATTGTACTTATTGTATAGTCTGTAAGTTACGGGGCAAATCGCGAAGTTGCCCGCCAGACGCGGTTTTGGCGCAAGTGAAAAAGCGGTTGGCGGAGGAATATCGCGAGATTGTCTTGACTGGCGTGAATATCGGCGCGTATGGGCGAGATTTAGAAAACGTGAATTTGGCGCGATTAGTTGAGATGATCTTATGTGAGACACCGGTGCCGCGTTTACGGCTATCTTCCATCGAACCATGGGATTTTACCACAGAGATGCTCGTTCTATGGGAAGATAGGCGGCTATGTCGTCATGTGCATCTTCCTTTGCAGAGTGGGTGTGATGCCACGCTGGCGCGCATGGCGCGGCGCGGCACGACGGCTGATTTCGCCGAGCTGGTGACGCGCATTCGCGAAGAGATACCTGATGTAGCGATTACTACTGATATCATCGCGGGCTTTCCCGGAGAGACCGCCGCGGAGTTCGCGGAGACGCGGCGTTTTGTGGAGAAAATCAATTTTGCCCGCGCACATATTTTTAGTTACTCCGCGCGTCCGGGCACGCTCGCGGCTAAGATGCCGAAACAGGTTCCCGTGAAAGAAAAACGCGCCCGCGCCGCGCAGTTGCGAGAGATAACGACGCGAAGTGGAACGCAGTTTCGAAAACAATTTCTCGACCGAACCTTGGAAGTACTATGGGAAACTACTGTCAATGGAGAGGAACCGTCGAACGGTCAGGTCTGGAGCGGGTTGACCGATAACTATATGCGCGTTTTTGCTCGCGATAGTGAAGATTGGTACAATGTCATTACTCCTACGCGGTTGATCTCTTTGACAGAGAAGGGAGTATGGGGGAAAATCAAGTAATTATGATCAGGGCGAATGTTATAGGGGCAATTAAGGTTGTTGTTTGGGTAGAGGCGCGTTCGCGACGAAACAATTCTCCCATTCGGAGGATATTTTACTACTTTGCCATTTTCTAGTTTTTCGTGTACAATATGGTGATTGCTACAAATTTACAGAAAGGGAGGTTATGAAGAGATATGCCCAAACGTACATGGCAACCAAAGAAACGTAAACGCAAGAGAGTACATGGTTTTCGCAGACGAATGAGAACGCCGGGAGGACGGCGCGTGCTCAAGGCACGACGGCTCAAAGGGCGTAAGAAGTTGGCGTCGTAGGCAGGAGGTGAACGGATAATCCGTTCGCTTCGACGCGGTTTTGTTGTGCGTTACCATAGACGTTATCGATTAACGGATAATGCGCGGTTTAGTCAAATCAAGAAAGATGGTGATTCTTGGGTATCATCGCGTTTAGTTCTATGCACACTGCCCAATGATCTCGACCACAGCCGCTTTGGCATCGCGGTAGGAAAACGAATCGGTAAGGCAGTGGTGCGAAATCGCTTGAAGCGGCTGATACGCGAAGCTGTAAGGTTACATTTAGCTCAAATCGTCCCCGGTTGGGACATAGTCATTATCGCTCGAAGTTCGGCTCGACAGGCTTCTTTTCATACCATAGACGCACAATTGAAGCATTTGTTACGTCGCGCGGGTTTATGGCAAGAAACGGTTAATGTAACTTCCCAAAAAATTTGATGCGCGTTACACTGATTACGAATAAGCGACGCGATTGAATAGAGGCGAAGCATGCTTCGCCTCTACTTTTGGGAAAGCAAAATGAAGAGTTTATTCTTGGGACTGATTCGGTTATATCAACGAACTATTTCGGAGGCTCTGCCGCCGAGTTGTCGTTTTACCCCCTCATGTTCTGAGTATACTTATCAAGCGATTGAAAAATATGGAATTTTGAAAGGAGGCTGGCTTGGCATCAAGCGAATAGCGCGGTGTCATCCTTTGAACCCCGGCGGTTATGACCCGGTACCCTAATGTACCGGATTCACCGCGCCAGTTAATGGTCAATGACTAATAATCGATTAGCTATTATCACTAATAAAAGTAAATGGTTGGTTTTCATCGTTTTCATATTACTGTCCTCAACTGCCTGTAGCAGACGGATTATGACTTCCGGTTGGTCTTCGGTGAGCTTGGCTGACGACGCGGTCTATCTTACCACGACTACCGGTGAGATATTCGCCTTAGAGTTGGAGAATGGCAGCGAGTTATGGAACTTCTCCGCGGCGGAGGAGACAAATGGTAAAACGGAGAGCGGATTTCACGCTTCCCCGCACATCGTCGCGCAAGAGGACAGCACTTTAGTTGTGGCTGGCGCGTATAATGGCATTCTCTACGCCCTCGACGCGCACACCGGACAGAAGATATGGGACTTCGCGGCGTCCGATACGATTGTCGGAGAAGCCAATTCAGTTGAGAATTTAGTGTTGATCGGCTCTTCGGACCACCGCGTATACGCCATTGACGCGGAGAGTAATGGGCGCAAAGAGTGGGATTTTGAGACGAACGGTTGGGTATGGGCAAAGCCTGTGGTTCACGATGGCGCGGTTTACATCGCTTCTATGGATCATCACTTATATTGCCTAGATTTAGAAACGCGCGCGGAAAAATGGAGTTACAAAGTACGCGGTGCTATTGCCAACGCGCCAGTGTTTTCATCAGACGGTGATACGTTGTATTTCGGCGCGTTCGATAGCAAACTACACGCTTTGGATGCGCGTACCGGTGAGGAAAGGTGGACTTTCACCGCGAACAATTGGATATGGGGCAGCCCGCTTCTGGTCGAAGACACGCTGTATTTTGGGACGTTGGGACATGCTGTCTACGCGGTGGATGCTGAGACGGGCGAACTGCTCTGGATGACCGAAGTTGACAGTCCGATACGTGCCATGCCTGCCTGGCATGATGATTTGATTTATGTAGGCACGGAAGATGGTGTGCTATATGCCCTGTGGGGAGAGGATGGCAACGAAGTTTGGCGATTTAACGCGGCTTCGAGTTTGTGGTCTTCGCCGGTAATCGCGCAAGATAAAGTGATCTTCGCTACCGCGGACGAAAAGGTTTATGCACTCAACGCGACATCTGGCGGCGCTCCCGAATGGAAATTCGAGGTTAATCCCCCTAAGGAATGACGCGGGGTTGTTGAAAGCTGACAAAGATGGTTCTTTTCGATTTTGGGTAGTCACAAGAAAGAATCTGCCACAAATTGCACTAATTAGCACTGAAAAGCAAAGAATAAGTGCAATTCGTGTAATTAGTGGCAAAAAATCGACCATTTGTTAGATTGACCACGCGAATTAGCAAAGAATCACAAAAATAAGGAGATATTTACCGATAACTTATGATTGGTCTGGTCTGGAATAATCTGTTTTTGAATCCCATGTTGAACGGCTTATTGCTGTTGTATAGATTTTTAGGGCATAATTATGTCCTCAGCATCATTGCCTTCACGGTGATCGCGCGGTTAATCACGTTGCCCTTGACGCGGCAGCAAATGCGTTCCACCAAAGCGATGAGCGATTTGCAACCCAAATTACAGGAGTTGCAAAAAAAGTACGCTAATGATAAAGAGAAGCTGTCTCAAGCACAGATGGAGTTATACCGCGAGGCTGGCGTCAACCCGTTGGGCGGATGTCTGCCCTTGCTCATTCAGATGCCCTTTTTCATCGGGGTGTATCAGTCGATTATACAAACTCTGTCTGATAACCCTTTGCAGCTAATTAATTTATCACAGCGTATTTACCCCTCTCTGCCCGCGTTGTCTGCACTAGTTCCGCTGAACAGCGAGTTTTTGTGGCTGGATTTAGTAAAGCCCGACCCGACCTATATCTTGCCGGTGCTCGTCGCGGGGACGATGTGGCTGTATCAGAAGATGATGACCTCTTCCACCGCGACAACTGATCCACAGCAGGCAGCGATGACGCAGAGCATGGCAATCACTATGCCCTTGATGTTTGGATTTATGGCTACACAGTTTTCATCGGGTTTATCTATCTATTTTGTAGTTTCCAATGTTGTCAGCATGACATTTCAGTATTTTACGACTGGTCTGGGCGGCTTGACGAATATACTGCCGAAGCAACTTATACCCGCGAGGGTTATGGCAGATGATTCCACTGCCCGCTCGACTGTAGATAAGGTTACGGAGGAAAATGGAAAACAACGCACGAAGAAAAAGAGAAGAAGTAGTAAACGCAGAAAATAGCACAGTCATCGAAGTAAGCGCGAAAAATGTAGATGAGGCTATTGCCAAAGGTGTAACACAACTAGGCGTACCGCGCGAGGAGCTGCGTATCGAAGTTATCGATGAGGGGAGCCGCGGCGTCTTGGGATTGGGCGCCACAGACGCGCGAGTCCGGCTGACCTATGTTGCCCCTCCCGAAAGTGAAGAGGAGGTGGCGGAGGAAGAGGAGATTATCGCGTCCGATGAGCAAGAGACTGTCTCTGTAGCTTCTGAACC
>CAZSIG010000072.1:0-3269 GCA_964606195.1 uncultured Anaerolineales bacterium | reverse complement strand
AAGAGGAGATTATCGCGTCCGATGAGCAAGAGACTGTCTCTGTAGCTTCTGAACCTGTAGAGGTAGAGGAAGAAGAGACAGAAGAAACCGCGATGGATGAAGTATCTGAGGAAGAAGAGATTGCGCGAGAAGTACTGGCTAATCTGTTACAATACATGGGCATCGAGGCTACAATACAGCGGCAAGAAAATCTCCCCCAGTCTCTTGCTGAACAAAAGGAAAATGCGCCGATAGTGCTCGACGTTATCGGTGCTGATTTAGGGATATTGCTTGGGCATCGCGGCGAGACCTTAAACGCCTTGCAGTATATCACGCGGCTTATCGTCAGTCACCAGTTGAAAAGGCGAGCTAATTTGATAGTGGACGTAGAGTCGTACCGCGCCAAGCGAGAAAAGTCACTGCGTCAAATAGCACATCGTATGGCAGAGCGGGCGCGCCGCGAAGGTAGAACGATGCGTCTGGAGCCGATGTCGGCATACGAGAGGCGTATTGTTCATCTTGCTCTACATGACGACAAAACCGTATATACCCAGAGTGAAGGAGAGGGACATAAACGCCGCGTCACGATTGTTCCCACATAAATGCTGATGTTGAGTAACTTAAACTTCAAAAGTCCGAAGTCTTACATCGCGTTGTTGGTGGTGGCGCTTTTGGGTGTGGCAGTGACAGTTTTAGTAGTTGATTGGTTCGACAATGCTGACTTGCGCGATTTTGCTGCCAATTCCGTCTCTTTAGCCAACCCTGATACTACCTTATCCGTTTTTACAGCTACGTTTATCACCCCTACCAACACCGTTTTAGCTACCTTTTCGCCCGTGCCCAGCGTGACATCGACTAAAGAACAACCGACCCCTATCCCGCGAAACACTTCTACTTCCGCTGTATTATCACCGACAGTTGTTGAGGAAAAAGAACTGTTAGATGGGGACGCTGTGGTCGCCACTTCTACCGCGTTACCCACATCTACACCGCTACCATCAGCGACCGCTGGCGCGACCGCGATCCCCACTTTTACCGCGACTTCAGAACCATCTTCTACTGCCACAGTGCCCGCGTCGCCTACGGCTGTTCCTACGTGGACGCCAATCGTTCATGTCGTTGAACGCGGAGACAATCCCAGCGTCATCTCCGCGCTCTATGGCGTGTCCCTTGACGCGCTGCTTGATGCTAATGGCATGACGGGATACGAAATACTGAGTATTGGACAAGAAATCATGGTGCCTCACCCAACGAGTATGCCCATGGTGAATGGAACGCCGCAACCTACGCCAACTTTCGTGCTGCGCACCGCGAAGCATATTGTGGTGCGCGGAGATATCTTGCTCTGGATAGCTCGGTATTACGGTTCCACAGTTGATGATATATTAAAAGTAAATGACCTAGATGATCCAGAGAGATTGAGCGTAGGACAAGAATTGCTCATTCCACTCAATATGCCGACATCTACACCCGTTCCCACCGCGACGCCAACGCACACCGCGACACCCGGCCCCGCCTATCTCGCGCCGGGATTGCTCAGCCCACCTGACGAGACTGAATTTCAAGGTACGCGGCGCCCGATTATGCTTAGCTGGTCGGCGGTGGGCGAGCTGCGCGATGATGAGTGGTACGTACTACGATTGCAATATACCGCCGATGGTGATACCGAGATGTTCAGCGCGTGGACGAAAGCTACCAGTTGGCGAGTCCCCGCGTCAGTCTATCCTTCAGCTACAGACGCCGCCGCGCATGAATTCAAGTGGGATGTGACGGTTGTGCGGCATGGCACTACTGACAGTGAGGGAAACCGCCAAAGTGTCGCGGTCAGCTTTATGAGTGAGACCCGCACATTCTTCTGGTATTGATGGATAGAAATGAACTTGCGCGACTTTATAGATTTGTTAGACAAAAACGGATATTTAATAACTGAAACTGACGAGGTCGCCCCGAACTTGGAGATGGCTAAGCGCATCTACAACGCATCGGAGCGACCTGTTTTATTTACGCGCGTTTCGGGCTGCGCGGGACGTGTAGCAGCAGGGTTGTGTTCGCGGCGGGCATATTTCGCTTTGGCATTAGGGATAACCCAAGAGCAGTTATTGCACACCCTCTCCGCCGCGCTAAAAAAACCTGTCATTCCGCCGCCCGTTTCCACCGCGCCATGTCAAGAGGTAGTGGAGCAGGATGTAGATTTGACGCGCCTGCCCATACTCACACATCTGCCCACCGATGGCGCGCCTTACGTCACTGCTGGCGTGGTGATCGTCAAAGACCGCGACTACGGGCGTAACATGAGCATCCATCGGCTCATGCTCTTGGATCGAAATCGCTTCGCGGCGCGGCTTGTGGAGAAACGGGGTACCGCGACCGCGTTGGCTAAGTCCTCCGAAGATTTAGAGGTCGCCATCTGCATCGGTAATTCGCCCCATGTGCTGCTCGCCGCGGCTATGTCTCCCCCGATGGGCGTAGACGAACTCAGTATTGCCCACGCGCTGCGAGAGACCCCGCTGGTCAAATGTCGCACCGTAGATTTAGAGGTTCCCGCCGCGAGCGAATGGGTTTTAGAGGGGCGGCTAATCAAGCATGAAACCGCGAATGAGGGGCCCTTCCTGGATTTGACGGGCACATTGGACATTGTACGGCAGCAGCCGGTAATCGAGATTCAGTGTATCACCCATCGCCGCGCCGCGATTTATCAAGCATTGTTGCCCGGTGGCATGGAACACAAACTACTGATGGGCTTACCGCGCGAGCCGACCATCTATGCCGCGGTCAGCGAGGTATGTACTTGCCGCAACGTGGTCATCACGCCCGGCGGCGCGTCCTGGCTACACGCCGTCGTGCAGATCGAGAAACACGATCCCGAAGATGGCAAAAAGGCGATACGCGCCGCGTTTGAGGGTCATAGCTCGTTGAAGCATGTGGTGGTCGTGGATGAGGATATAAATATCTACGATATGCAAGAGGTCGAGTGGGCTATCGCCACGCGATTTCAAGCGGATCAAGATTTGCTGGTTTTCACCGCGCAACCGAGCAGTTCGCTTGACCCCTCCGCGCAGCATATCCCCGGGCAAAAGGCACGCACCAGCAAAATGGGCATCGACGCGACGATACCTTGGCATAAGCCACGCGCCGCGTTCAAAAGAGTGAGATATGATGCGTGAAACGCGAGGCATAAAACCATCGCGTTTTACGAGGCACCAGCATAATCGTCTTCTCATAACCCAGACCCGAAGGGTTTTCCGAAACCCTTCGGGTCTTATGTTCCGTGTCATTCGTTTATTCGTTGT
>CAZSIG010000071.1:8450-11166 GCA_964606195.1 uncultured Anaerolineales bacterium | reverse complement strand
ATTCATTATCACCGCGCTCAGTGTCTCGGTGGCTCAGTGGTAAAGTACTAGCGCGTAATTGCGTAAGTCTCGCACCGATTGGCGTCAAAAAACAAAAAATTAGTGCAAATTCGTGCAATTAGTGGCAGATTCTTCTCTCCCTACTCTCTCCAGACGACACTCACCTTCGTACCTTGTCCGATTTGACTCTCTACACTCAATACCGCGCCTATCGCCGCGGCGCGCTCCCTCATTATCCCTATTCCAAGATGATCCGGCGGTATTCGCTCAGGGTCAAAACCGCGCCCGTTGTCACTGACGCACAACTCGACCTTCGCCGCGTGATAAGCCAAACGCACCTGCGCCTCGCTCGCGTCGGAATGTTTCGCGATGTTGTTTAACGCTTCCTGCGCGATGCGATATAGCACAACTTTTGCGTTCGGTGGCAGCGGTTGTCCCTCTTCTATAGTTACTTCCACGTTTATACGCGCCCTGCCGGTGGTCGCCTCTCCCAATTGGCGCAACAGATCGCTCAAATCCGCCTCCGCCAACGCGGCAGGTCTCAACTCCAATAACAGTGTGCGCATCTCCGCCAACGCGCCGCGTGTCAGTTGGCGCACCTCCTCCAGACGCCGTGTTCCTTCCTCCACGCTAAGTTCCCAGATGCGCGGTAACACATCAGCGATCAAGCTCGCGGAGAAGAGCGTCTGCGTCACCTCATCGTGTAAGTCGCGAGCCAGACGACTGCGCTCCGCGGCGGCGGCTGATTCTTCGGCATGTTCGTACAAGCGCGCGTTTTCCACCGCGACGCCTGTCTGTTGCCCGATAGCCGCGAGCAACGATAATTCATCTGCGGTCACATTGCGGGGCGTATGCGTGCCCAGTTGAATCGCGCCCAACATCTGCCCCTTCGCCATCAGCGGCACACTGATGATCAACTGGAGATTTTCGCGACAAATCGCTTCGCGCAGTTGCCCCTGCGGATAATCGACTACGTGCCTGACGACCGGATATTCTATACCCGCCGCCTGCCCCGCCGCGCTATCTGCCAACGGGACGCGTTTCAGGTTATGGACGAACTCCGCAGATAGTCCGCAGTGCACGATGAGCCGCAAGTACGGCTGTTCCGGGCGCGTGTCTCGCGCCAACCAGTCATCATCTTCCTGTTCCACCAGCAGAAAAGCCGCGCCCGCCTCCATGTGCATCACCTCACAAGTCTTACTCAGCGCGTCGTGTAAAATCTCCTCCAAGTCAAGAGAGCGACTCACCACCGCGGCAATGGCGTTCAAGGTGGCTAATTCTTTCGTGCGGTCTGCCACGCGCCGCTCCAGGTTGGCGTACGATTCTTGAAGCTGGGTCGCCATACGATTGAATTGCGCGGCTAGAGTCTCTAATTCATCACCGGAAGCTACTGCGATGCGCTGGCTGAAGTTGCCACTCGCGATGCGCTGCGCCGCGCCGGTCAGTTCTGCAAGAGGACGCGTGATCTGCCCCACGCCGATGGCTAACACCACCGCGGGGGCTATGCCGCCCAATCCCAAGAGCAAGAGCAGGAGGGGAACATAACGCTCGCTGGAACTAATCAACGCCGCCCAACTCTCCTGCGTGACGAGTCCCCATGATGAACCGGGCACCGGCGAGAAGCTGGCGACGATCTCATTGCCGTTCAGATCGCGCGTGCGTATCGCGCCGACCATGCCGTTCAATACCTGCTGTACCGCGCGTTGGGAAGATAAATTCTGCCCGATGCGCAAAGTGTTATAATGGAAAATGGCGCGACCGTTGCTGTCGACGAGATAGGCGTTGCTGTCCACCAGATACGGGCTGCCACTTTCCCCATGCAGCGTATCGTAGAGAAAAGTTGTTTCGCGATCGCTGTCTAGCTCGTAGGCTTTGGTGTCTTTTTCATAGGATTCGCTGTCTCCCAGATAGCCCCCGCCGCTCTCCATCGCGCGCAGTTTCAGGATGCTGTAGTAGAAGCTGCTGCCCAGCGTGCCCCCCGCGCCCGCGCCCAAACGAAACATCCCCACCGCCGCGCCCTTAATCTCGCCCCGGTCGGTGACAACCGGCACCGCGACGACGACAACTTCTATCCCCAATGGTCCATCGTTGACGATGTCGGACAAAACGGGGGCGCGCGTGTCGCTGACTCGCTGAAAATAGGCGCGGTTTGCCCAATCCTCTCCGACAGTCTCCAGCCGTCGGGGGTCAGCCGCGACGACCTGCCCGGTTTCATCAAGGATTAGAACGCCGCTATCGAACGGCAGCAGCCGCTCTATCGACCATCTGAGCCGCGCCTGCTGAGCATTAGGATCGTATTCGTAAATATCAGGATCGGCAGCCAGGCTCGCGAGGAGGCGCGTGTATTCGGACATCTCCGCCGATAACTGCCCCGCGAGGAGCCGCGTTAGTTCGCGGTTGCGTTCGATGATCAGGTCTTCGGTGACTTGACGATAGGTATAAAATGTGACGACGGCGATCGCGCCCAAAATGAAAACGGTGGGGACGAAGAACCAAATGATGATTTTTACGCGCAAGCTGCGCCACTGAATTCGCGATAGCATTAACACATCTCCCTTAAGAAATTTTATAGGGCGCAAATTAACGCGGATTTTTCGGATTTGAGCTATCTATTCGCGATTCTGCAGAAATCCGCGCCCTATTTCTTGCTAAGTTTATGGGGAAACAACTTTGTTATATTCTAGCACATCGTCTCATTATCTCAAAAGTCGCGCGG
>CAZSIG010000071.1:0-8350 GCA_964606195.1 uncultured Anaerolineales bacterium | reverse complement strand
GAAACAACTTTGTTATATTCTAGCACATCGTCTCATTATCTCAAAAGTCGCGCGGTCTGTAGTTTCAAAACCTCGATTTGACAAATGGTTTAATAAGTGGTATAATTGCATACGTATTACGCATACGTATGCACAACTATACTACGCATTGTGATAAATTGAACTAAACTGTTTTGTGAATGTTTCAAGAAAGCAGGCTAAGTGACGCGGCGAGAATGACTTAGGACTTACGCAAGTTCAGAATAAATTTACCGCCGAGGGCGCGGAAAACGCCGAGATTTAGAAATACTTTTCTATTGTATGGCGAGAATGAACTTTGATGAACGCTTATGAGCACATATAACTGCGAAAATATATTCTTCTTTCTTTTCTCCGCGACCTCTGTGCTCTCTGCGGTTAATCATAGTACGGTTTTGCGTAAGTCTTATGACTATTACTCGGCGCGTTAATATGAGCGACGATCTGCCGATGGCTGGGCAGAGATTCGTAAATCATGGCGGCGACCGCGTTCTAACGGCTTTGGGGCACAATATCGTTTTTTAGGGGAAGTTACGCGGATTGAAACTTTTAGGAAAGGAGGGAAGGAGTATCGAAAAGAAAACACAATTGCTCGTTTTTTGGTTCGGAAGAAACTCGAATTAGAATTTTAGGAGGAAAAGAGGATAATGAAAAAGTATAGATTATTGCTTGCTGTGGTGCTGATTATCAGCACGATTTTATCCGCGAGTTGCGCGGCACCCACGCCACAGGTAATCGAAAAAGAGGTGGTAGTGGAGAAGGTAGTTAAAGAGACGGTCGTCGTAGAACAAGAGAAGGTAGTCAAAGAGACCGTCGTTGTAGAGAAAGAGGTTGAGGTTGTAAGTGACAAAGAAGCTATGCGGCGCAAGAGTGTCATTTTTGACATTGGCGGCGGCCGCGTTCCCGATCCCCTAAGCTGGAACCCGTATATTCCGGGCGCCCGCGAGGATCAGGGACTGCACCAAGCTATGATGGAGCCACTTTTCATTCTCAATTATGAGACTGGCGACATCATGCCCTGGCTGGCTGAGAGCTACGAGTACAATGAAGCTCTGGATGTGTGGACGATCAAACTGCGCGAAGGTATTGAGTGGAGCGATGGCGAGCCGATGAACGCGGACGATGTAGTCTTTACCATCAACATGCTGTTGGAGCACCCCGATCTGGATATGGCTGGCGAGATGGTGACGTGGGTCGAAAGTGTGGAGAAGGTAGACGATCTGACTACCCAATTCAACTTAACAGGTGCCAACCCGCGTTTCGTTCTGGATCACTTCGCGGTGAAAATCTACGGGCGGCATAATATCATGCCGGAGCATATTTGGAAGGATAAGGATCCGATTACTTTTACGAACTACGATCCAGACAAGGGCTGGCCGGTCTTCACCGGACCATATTTATTGGAGAGCGCGAGTGAGGCTGAGTTTGTCTATACCCGAAATGATGATTGGTGGGGCGCGAAAACCGGCTGGAAACCGCTGCCCAGACCTGAACGGCTCGTCTGGACCACATTCGGCACGGAGGAGACTAAGGCTGCCGCGATGGCGAGTGATGGCATTGATAGCTTAATGGATGTTAGTCTCGGTGCCTTCTTCGCGCTATTGCAACGCAACCCCAACGTTGTCGCGTACTACACTGACTTGCCCTATGCCTGGCCTGACCCCTGCGCCCGCAACATCGAGCTTAACCTCACCGTAGCGCCATGGGACGATAAAGATTTGCGGTGGGCTTTGAACTATGCCATCGACCGCGATGAGATTGTGGCTATCGGTTACGAAGGGGCGACTAAACCCTCGCGGTTCTTCTTCCCAGCTTACGCGGGGTTAGACCGCTACGTAGACCTGCTTGAAGAGGCGGGGCTTTATGATAAGTATCCGTTGACGACATACGACCCGGACAAAGCCAAAGAGCTTATCGAGTCAAAGGGCTATACGATGAATGAGAAGTCGGGATACTACGAAAAGGATGGGGAGGAGCTGAAATTGCACATTCAAACTCCCGAACCCCTCATCGAGAACCAGAAAATCGCGCAGGTCGTGGTAGAACAATTGCAGCGCATTGGCGTCAACGCGACTTACGGCAATGTCGCTTATGGTACTTTCTGGGACAATTTCTTCAATGGCAACTACGAATCGCGGTCGGGGTGGCAAACTTGTGGCTCGGTCAATGAGCCGTGGGCTTCGATGGATACGCTCAACGCTAGTTGGTACGTGCCCGTCGGGGAACGCGCCAGTAAAAACGCGTGGCGGTGGCAAAACGAGGAATACAGCGCGCTCGTTGATGAGATCGGCGTGTTGCCCCTTGGCGATCCCCAAATTGATGAACTCTTCGTTCAAGCCGCGGAGATCTTTATGGCTGAATTACCGGTGCTCCCGGTTACCCAAGCCAAGAAGATCATTCCCTTCAACACCACCTACTGGACCAACTGGCCCTCCGCGGATAATCCTTACATCCATCCGCCTACCTGGTGGCAAAGTACGCATGTGATTATCCACAATCTGGAACCAGTACAATAGCATAAACGCGGTTCTACCCACCGGCGGTTCAGAACACTGAGCCGCCGGTGGTTCTCTATATATTAAAGTGTATCGCGATTTGTTGACGCGTGGTTAATTGAACGCAGATAACGCAGATTAGCCTGATTTTCGCAGATTTTGGGAAATATGCCGCGGTTTTTGCCCATCAAAAATAAAAAATCAGCGGGAATCAGTTAAATCAGGACTAACTACCTGACACTTTCAACTTACCACTTCGCCCCGCGCCTCTTCGCCGAGTGAACTCGGCGCGGCTACCGGAAACATGCTGAAGCATGTTCAGCATAACGCGCTTCAGCGCGTTTCTCATAGCAACCGTGAGTTCACTCACGGGGTGCGCAGGTAGCTAGAAATCAGAAAAATCCGCGTTCTATTAAGTCGATATAATGTCTATTTGATAAGGAGAAAAAATATGGGAGGTTTAACGAAAGAGTATGTGCTCAAACGCGTCGGTATGTTCTTACTAACCCTCTGGTTGGGCACCACCATTATTTTTATTGTACCGCGCTTGATGCCCGGTGACCCCATCACCGCTACAATCGGGCGCATGACCGCGCAGGGAGGTACCGTAGAAAACGCCGACGAATTGATTGAAGCCTGGCGCGCGCGGTTCGGGTTGGATCAGCCCTTACCTATCCAATACGTTCGCTATCTGATCAACCTGGCAACTTTTAACACCGGTTATTCCCTGGCATTTTTTCCCGCCGAAGTAGATGACTTGGTGGGGAGAGCGATGCCTTGGACTGTATGTCTGCTGATAGTGGCTACCATCATCTCGTTTATTTTAGGCAACGCGGTCGGCGCGTTGATTGCCTACCGCCCCACGCCGGGCTGGATCCGCAGGCTGTTGCCTATCTCCATCACTTTCACCGCCATTCCCCCCTTTATGATGAGCATTTTGCTGATCTACATCTTCTCGTTTCAGTTGGAATGGCTCCCCTTCACCGGTGCCTACGAACGCGGGCTCGATCCCGGCTTAAATTTGCCCTTTATCCTGAGCGCCATTAAACACGCGATATTACCCGCGCTGGCTATCGTGCTCACCACCATGGGCTTTTGGGCTTTGGGAATGCGCGGGATGATGATCACGATGGACGGGCAAGATTATATGATTTTGGCTGAAGCTAAAGGGCTGCGTCCTGACCGTATCTTCTTAATGTACGGCATTCGTAACGGGATTTTACCCCAAATGACCGCGCTAGCATTGACGATTGGCAGCATCGCCGCGGGTTCTGTGATTGTCGAATACATCTTCACTTATCCGGGCATGGGCTACCTGCTCTATCAAGGCATTATCAACTCAGATTTTAACCTGATTCAGGGCATCGTATTTTACCTGATTTTAGGGGTAGGCCTCGCGGTGCTGATTATCGATATGCTCTATCCCCTCATCGACCCCCGAATTACGTATCAAAGGAGTTAAGCCATGACCACTGCAACTATTCCTAAAAAGAGAAGAAGTTTGTTGGCTCAGTGGGATTCCCCCTGGTTAAATCCCAAATTCCTGATTGGCATCGTCATCATCTTGGTCGCGTTCTCGCTGGAGTTTATCGGTCCACTGGTTTGGGATACGAGTATGGCTACCGCCGCGTCCGCGCCGCTGAATATGCCGCCGTTTTGGGTAACGCGCGACCTCGGACCCGGTTTTACCGCTCCTAGTTTGGAGCACCCGCTGGGCACTGAGAGTACCGGGCGCGATATGTTAGCATTGCTGATTGTCGGCACACCGCGCTCCCTGCGCGTGGGATTCATCGCCGCGGGCATCGGTATGGCCATCGGCATTGTCTTAGGCTTTACTGCCGGCTATCTGGGCGGATGGGTCGACACGGTGATTCAGGTCGTAGCTGACGCGCTGATTACCATTCCGGCTTTGGCGGTGCTAATCGTCATCGCCGCGTTGGTCAATCAGATTACCCTGGAAAATATGGCGCTGCTGCTGGCGCTATTCGCCTGGCCGAGACCGACGCGCTATATTCGCGCCCAAGTGCTCTCCATGCGCGAACGCGGCTACGTCCAAATGGCGCGGCTCTCCGGCGCCTCCAGCTTTGATATTATGTTCAAAGAAATCATGCCCAACCTGCTACCCTATCTCGCTGCCGCGTTCATCGGCACTGTATCTGCCAATATTCTGGCGGCAACGAGTATGGAGGCTTTAGGGCTGGGCCCGACGCGCATCCCCACGCTGGGAATGTCGATATTCTTCGCCATCAGCGGCGCGGCGATCCTGCGCGGGATGTGGTGGTGGTGGGGCTTGCCGATATTGATGTTAGTCATCGTTTTCGTGGCGCTCTTTTTGATGAATATCGGGCTGGATGAGATCGCCAATCCGCGCCTGAGAGGAGTACAAACCAAATGACAAACCTACAGAATGACCGTATTTCAAATGCTAACGCGGCAGCCAAGCAAGACGCGGTGTTACAGGTAGATGGACTAAAAGTTCATTATGCTACCCCCAAAGGCGACGTCATCGCGGTCAATGATGTAACATTTAATGTGTTTCCGGGAGAGTTGGTCGGCTTGATTGGCGAATCGGGCTGCGGCAAGACTACTACCGCGATGGCGATTTTGCGCTTAGTACAGCCGCCGGGGCGTATCGTCGGCGGCAGCGTAGTTATCGATGACACAGATGTCGCGGCATTACAGGGTGAAGCCCTGCGCAAGGCGCGGTGGCGCAAGATGGCGCTGGTGCCGCAAGGCGCGTTGAACTCGCTCAATCCCTTGATGCGGATTAAAGACCAGATCGCGGATTGTATTGAAACTCACGAGGGAAAGCAATCTCAGAAGAAACTGAAAGAACGTATCCTGAAACTATTCAGTGACGTTGGACTGCCCAGCCGCATCTACAACATGTACCCCCACGAGTTAAGCGGCGGCATGAAGCAGCGCGCCTGTATCGCGATGGCTATTGCTCTAAATCCGCCGCTGGTTATCGCGGATGAGCCGACCAGCGCGTTAGATGTGATTGTGCAGCGCATTGTGGCACAAACCTTGCTCGACATTCGCGACCGCCTGGGCGTTTCGATGATCGTGATTGGACACGACATGGGGCTGATGGCACAGTTGGTTGACCGTTTGGCTGTCATGTACGCGGGCAATATGGTAGAAGTTGCTCCTGTCCGCGAAGCCTACGCCAATCCCATGCACCCGTACACGCAACTGCTGATCGAATCGATACCATCTATTAAAGAACGCAAGCCTCTCAAACTCACCGAAGGACTAACCCACGACTTGCGGAACCCACCTCCCGGCTGTATCTTTCAATTTCGCTGTCCGCATGTGATGGACGTGTGCCGCGAGGTCAAACCCGCGCTCAAAACGCACAAACCGGGGCACTACGCGGCTTGTCATCTATATGAACATAAATAGGGAGGTTTTTATGACTCAGCCATTACTAGAGATTCGTAACGCGACCAAAGTTTATGGCGGTGGCTTTTTGTCCGGCGGCAAGAAGGTGGTAGCCTTACAGAATTTTAATTTGACCATTCCGGAAAAGCCCGCCAAAATCGTCACCATCGCGGGTGAAAGCGGCAGCGGCAAAAGTACGCTGGCAGGTTTAGTGTTAGGTTTTTTCGGGCTAACCAGCGGCGATGTGATATTCAAGGGTAACAGCATCCAGAATATGAGCCGGCAAGAACTGTTCGACTATCGGCGGCAGGTGCAGGTGGTTTTCCAAGACCCCTACGCGGTCTATAACCCCTTCTACCGCGTCAAGCATATCTTCGATATGGTCATCAAGAACTTTAAGATGAGTAACAGTAAGAGTGAAGCGCGAGATTTGGTCGAGGATGCCCTCAACGTCGTCGGGATGCGCGGTGAGGAAGTGTTGGAGAAATATCCGCACCAATTGAGCGGCGGGCAACGCCAACGGATGATGGTGGCGCGCGCCTATCTGCTCAAGCCCAACCTGATTGTGGCTGACGAGCCGGTCTCCGCGGTAGACGCCTCACTGCGGGCGATGATTTTGGACATTATGATTCGCCTGCGCGATGAACGCGACATCTCCTTCTTGTACATCACGCACGACCTGAGCACCGCGTACCAGATCGGCGATGAGATATTCATGCTTTATCAGGGCAGCGTCACTGAGACGGGCGACACCGTCAAGGTCATCGAAAATCCTAAACACCCCTACGTACAAGAACTGATCGGCTCTATTCCGGTGCCCGATCCCACCGAAAAATGGGATACCGACATCGAACTACCCGATGACGAAGTGCTGCGCACACAGGTTGACAGCGGCTGTCGCTTCTACCCGCGCTGCCCGCACCACATGGACCGCTGCCTGGAGAAACAGCCGCCGCTCTATCAGGTTGATGGCACTAAGCATCAAGCAGCATGTTACCTGTATGATGACTTGCCTATCGCGCCTTGAGTGTGATCTATCAATTTGATATTTGACCTTGTATTGCGAGCGCGGCGCGGCAATCTACACATTACGTTCAACTTTGATGATTGCCTACTGCGCTCGCAATGGTGTATATAAACGATCACTCAAGGAGATTTTCTAAATGCAAGCTCGCGAACGATTCATCACGGCGCTGGAACGCCGACCGCTGACCGGACGGGTGCCTCACTTCGAGTTGGTTTTCTTCCCCACTATGGAGGCTTTTGGCAAAGTACATCCCTACCACCGAAACTATGAACAATGGGACCAGATGTCAGAAAAGGAACGCCAACTGCACCGCGTCGACATGGCTGACCTGTACATCGCTACCGCGGAGCGTTACGAACACAGCGCCATCTTTCTGCATCCCAACCCTGACACGGTCGAGGAGACCGCGCGGCTGGTTGAGTTGGTGCGGGAGAAAACCGGCGATCGCTATTTCTTGATGCGTCACGGCGACGCCACATTCCGTATTCCCGGCACCGACATGCTGGAGTTCGTGTATCGGCTGAAAGATGAACCGAATAAGGTTAAGCAAGAAGCACAGGAACGTATAGACCGCGCCCTCGAACGCGCCGCGCAGTTACGGCAACATGGCGGGCTGGATGGTTTTGCGCTCTGCTCTGACTATTGCTTCAATAAAGGTCCCTTCCTGAGACCATCCATGTTCTCCGAATTCGTGACTCCCTACTTGAAACAGCTTGTGCGCGGTTATAAGGAACTGGGTTTTTACGTCATTAAGCACAGTGATGGCAATATTATGCCCATTATCAATGATCTAATCGAGAGCGAACCTCACGCGCTGCATTCTCTGGACCCGCAGGCGGGCATCGACATCGCCGAAATCAAGCGCGATTATGGCGACCGCGTATGCCTCATCGGTAATGTCAATTGTGGGCTACTAGAGACGGGTACGGAAGAAGAAGCTATCGCATCGGCGCGGTATGCGCTACAACACGGTATGCCGGGGGGCGGCTATATCTTCTCCACCAGCAACTGCATTTATACCGGTATGCCCCTCGCGCGCTACGAGCTGATGCTTGAGGTATGGCGGCGAGAAGGTAACTACTCCCAAGATTATATGGTGGGGGAGTACACCGCGCCATAATGGAAACTCGTAGGGCGGGTTTCTTACCCGCCAGTTCAGCTCATCGAGTAAATAAATGAGTACACTGAAAAAAGGGGAAAAGTCAGTAGATTAAGCGGATGGCGCGGATTTTTAATTTTGTATGACCGCGTATGAATAGAGTTTATATCGATTTGTTGCCGCGTAGCTAATGGAACGCAGATTTTCCTGATTTTTCTGATTTACGCTGATTTTTATGTTTTTGATTACCCAAAAGCGCGGCATATGCCCTAAAATCTGCGAAAATCAGGCCAATCTGCGTTATCTGCGTTCGATTAATGGCGCGGT
>CAZSIG010000070.1:5484-11185 GCA_964606195.1 uncultured Anaerolineales bacterium | reverse complement strand
AACGCGGCGCGGGCTTGCTTTAGGCGCGTAAATGGGGTAAAATATCTGGTGTATATTTTACATATATTTAGCAGGGGGCTTTGGAGGGTGTGAGTTGTGGGCGATGAGACTAGACCACCCAAAGTTTTAGTAGTAGAAGATGTGCCAGAGCATGTTTTTTTGTTACAGAGAGTATTAGAACCTGAAGGGTATGAGTTGCATGCGGTGGACTGCGGCAACGCGGCACTGCGCGCGGTCGCGGCGGATCCGCCGGACCTGATTTTGTTGGATTTGATGATGCCCAATATGGATGGGTTTGAAGTCTGCGCGCGATTGCAAGAGGAACCCGCGACGCGCGATATTCCGGTGATTATTTTGACCGCGTATGGAATAAATGCGAACGACCGCGAGCGCGGGCTGCTCAGCGGGGCTACTGATTACCTGTTTAAGCCGGTGGATTACGATGATTTGTTGGTACGAATTAGGAAGATATTGCGGCAAAGGGGCGAGTGAATTAGGGCTTTCTCAAAGTCGGATAACCTCCCGCAGGTGCACCCGAAGTAGCTCCACTCAGCATGGTTATGGTTGTAGCGCGCTATATTTCGGCAGGAAAATCAAACCTGCGGGAGGTTTTGGCGGCGCGGTTGGGGGCTTGCTAGGTGAAATTGTGCGCGACGCGGGCGGCGCCGCGTTTTTGTTTGGTATATACCGAGAGATGCAGAGGGCGCGGAGTTTTTCTATGTCGGCAAAAACGGCAGGTAAGAAACCTGCCCTACGGTGTGTGTGGCGGTGCGATTATTGGGAAAATAGACACAAATTTTTTATAATCACTATTTGGTAAATATCGTTGTATTGTGGTATTATATAGTGTTATTTTGCACCGCGTGGGTGAGGCTCGCGGTTACTTTGAGAAAGTTGTTACAGGAGGAGATAGAAATGTGAAGGAAAGTCTTTTGCCTTGAATTATAGATGTGTGCAGTGGTTAGAGGTTAATATCAAGACAATTTTCAAGAGATTGGCTTGAAAAAATTTATTGTGATAAGGAGAGGATATGGCTACACAAATTGTAAAAGGAGATCCAGCAACCAGGTCAATGTTGCTGACTGCTCTGTACATCGCACAAGAGCAGAATGGATATCTGACCGATGCAGCGATGGAACGCACGGCTGAACGATTGGGTGTGCCGCTCAACGAGGTTTACTCTACCGCGACGTTTTATACGTTATTTCGCGAGAAAGCGGTGGGCGAGAACTTGATTCAGGTTTGTGAGGGGCTTTCCTGCTACCTGAATGATGGCGGTGAACGTCTGGCGGATTACCTCGCGGAGAAGTTGGGCGTTGAGATCGGCGAGACTACGGAGGATGGGAAGTTCACGTTGGAGACGGTGCAATGTCTCGCTTCCTGCGGCACCGCGCCAGCTATGCGCATCAACGATGAGATATATGATAATTTAACTGAAGAAAAAGTAGATCGAATCCTCGAACAATTGGCAAGGGGGTAGCGAAATGGAAAGAGTTCTGACAAAGAATATTAATGTACCCAACTCGTATAACATAGATGTCTATATGGAACATGGGGGCTATGAAGCGACGCGTAAGGCATTGCTGGAGCATAAACCAGCCGAACTGATTGACATGGTCAAGAAGTCCGGATTGCGCGGGCGCGGCGGCGCGGGCTTCCCTGCCGGATTGAAGTGGAGTTTTATGCCGCAGGGTGATGAGGTTGATAAGTATTTGTGCGTCAACATGGATGAGGGGGAGCCGGGCACTTTCAAGGATCGCTATCTGGTAGCAGAGGATCCCCATCAAGTTTTAGAGGGTGTGATTATTGCCGCTTACGCTGTAGGGGCTAATCGCGCCTTTGTTTATATCAGGGGCGAGTTCCTGATGACGGTGAAGCGGTGGATCAAGGTTATCGCGGATGCCTACGCGAAGGGCTTTTTGGGCGAGAATATCTTGGGCACCGGGTTTAATCTGGATGTCTCTGTCCATCGCGGCGCGGGGGCGTATATCTGCGGTGAAGAGACAGCGATGATCAATAGTTTAGAAGGGAAGCGCGGTGAACCGCGTATGAAACCGCCGTATCCGGCGCAGCAAGGGTTGTATGATCAGCCGACGTTGGTCAATAACGTGGAGACTTTGAGCTGTGTACCGCATATCGTGCTCAATGGTCCCGAATGGTTTGCGAGTATCGGCACCGAGAAGAGCGCGGGTCCGAAGATGTTCTGCATCAGCGGCCACGTCAACAAGCCGGGTAACTATGAACTGCCGTTGGGCACCACGCTGCGCGAGTTGATTTACGACCACGCGGGCGGGGTCAAAGACAGCAAGAAGATCAAGGCGATCATTCCGGGCGGCGCGTCTACTTCGTTGCTTACGGAGAAAGACCTCGATGTTCCGCTCGCTTTTGAGACTTTGGTAGAAAAAGGGTCTTCTTTGGGCACCGGCGCGGTCATTGTGATGGATGAGGATACCGACATAGTCCACGCGATGTTGATCATGGCGCGGTTCTTCGCCCACGAATCTTGTGGCAGGTGTGGACCTTGTCGCGTGGGAACGCGCGAGATGGTAAGATTGATGGAGCTGTTTGACGCGGGTGAGGGAACGCCGCACGACTTGGAATTACTACGGACGATTTGCGAGCAGATCCCCGGCAAGACCTTCTGCCCGTTAGGCGAAGCTTCGGTCAATCCGATAGTCAGCAGCATCGATCTGTTCAAAGAAGAATACGAACAACGGATGAAACAATAGTAGATAGTGGTACAGTAGGCAGTAGATAGGGAAGAAACCGCGTAACGCGGAGTTTTCCCCAATTACTGACTACCGGCTACCGTCTATGGGAAAAAGAGAGGTAGATTATGGCAAAAATACTGATTGTCGACGATGATCCCGATTTCGTAGAAGCGACTAAGATAGTTTTAGAGAAGAAGAACTACGCGGTGAGTAGCGCTGCTAATGGGGATGAGGGCTTGGCGAAGGTCGAGGAGGAGAAACCCGACTTGGTGATTTTGGACGTGATGATGTCCAGCATTCTCGACGGGCTGAGCATGAATCGCAAGTTGCGCGAGCATCCGGAGCTGAAAGATGTGCCGGTGGTGATGGTGACGTCGATCGCGAACTCAGACTACGCGGTGCTGTTCCCCGATGACGAGACTATTCACATCGATGGGTTTATGTCTAAACCGATATCGCCTGATAAGTTATTAGACACTGTTGGCAAGTTGGTTAATGGATCGTAGAATAGTAGACAGTAGACAGGAATAAAGGTGCGCGGCGCGGTTTTCATTGCGCCGTCTACCGTCTACCTTCTACTGAAAAAAGGAGGCTGAAGTAAAATATGGCAATGGTCAATATTACAATCAATGACCAGCAAGTTAGCGTGCCATCTGGTAGCACTGTTCTGGAAGCCGCGGAACAGGCGGGCGTTGACATCCCGACATTGTGTCATCACCCCGCGCTAGCTCCGCTAGGGTCATGTCGAATGTGTTTGGTAGAGATTGAAGGACAGAACGCGCTGCAAACGGCATGTACTTTCCCGGTCAGTGATGGTATGGTAGTTAAGACGGACACGCCGAAGGTTTTCGAGGCGCGTAAGTTCGTATTGGAGTTATTGTTCGCGGAGCGCAATCACTATTGTATGTTCTGCGAGATGAGCGGCGATTGTGAGTTGCAGGATGTGGGATATCTTCACGGCATCGATCACTGGACTTATTCCACCTACACCGATCGCTATCCGGTGGATGCCAGCCGCAAAGAGTTTATTATGGATCACAACCGCTGCATCGTCTGTCGGCGATGTGTGCGCGCTTGTAACGAGTTGGTCGCCAATCATACATTGTTGGTGAAATTCCGCGGCGCCAATTCGGTGATCGCCGCGGACCTCGATGTCCCGTTCGGCGAATCCTCCTGTATTTCCTGCGGCACTTGTTTGCAGGTATGTCCCACCGGCGCGTTGATCGATCGGCGCAGCTCGTTCATGCCCCGCGATATCGAGACGGAGCATGTCAAGAGCGTGTGCACGCAGTGCAGCTTAGGCTGTGGCATGGAAGTGGTGGTTCACCACGATGACGTGCTGCGCATCGAAGGCGATTGGGACGCGGAGGTTAACGAGGGTTTATTATGTCAGAAAGGGCGTTTCGATCCTCTGTACGACGAGCGAGAACGTGTTACGAAACCGCTGGTGCGCCGCAATGGCGAGCTTCAGGAAGCGGATTGGAGCGAGGCGGTAGAGGCGGTCGCCGCGCAACTTGGCGATGATAAGAATGTAGGCGCGGTTGCCTCAACTATGGCGACCAACGAGGCGTTGTACCTGTTCGGCAAGTTGTTCCGCGACGAGTTGGGCACACACAATATGGGTGTGCTGAACAGCGCGGTCGCGTCACAGTTGGGCGAATCATCGGGCGCGATCGCGGCGATTCCCGAGAGCGACCTGATCCTTGTGGTGGGCGCCAATCCGATCGATGATCAACCCGTAGCATCGTTCTTCATCAAACGCGCGGTAGATAACGGTGTGCGTTTGGTAGTGGTCGACGATGATGAGAATGAACTCAAACAACTCGCGTACAAGAGTTTGGCGATAGAAGATGTAGGGCTGGCGGTCGATTTGGCAGAGCGCGCTACTAATCCTGTCGTGGTCTGTGGCGCGAGTGTTACCGCGGATGTCGCGAAGGTGTTGAAGAAACTAGAGGATAAGGCTACGTTCGTCGTGCTTGAGCCGGGCGTGAACACGCGCGCGGCGGAAGCCTATGGACTGAACAACGGCTTTGACGCGGCGGAAGCGGATACGCTGTTCGTTTTGGCTGGTGAAGACGCGGTGGAGTTGGAAGGTGTAGGAGCTAATGTCTTCGTCGTCGCCCAAGCTAGTTACCAATCCGCGTTGACGGAGAACGCCGCGGTCGTGTTGCCGATGGCGACGTGGGCAGAGCGCGATGGCAGCGTGGTCAACACCGAAGGGAAAGTGCAGAAGGTCAACAAGGCGGTGACGCCCAAGGGCGAAGCGAAAGCGGACTGGGAAATCCTCGCGATGTTGGCGGATAAGTTAGGTAAGAAGTTGGGTGCCTCGTTGGACGAGATCTCAGCTAGCGCGACCCAGCAACTCTAAGCAGTAGACAGGATACAGTAGACCGTAGACAGAAGTAAGGATACGAGGAACAATCCCCATTGCGTTGTTTACCGTCTACTGCCTACCGTCTACCGAGAAAAGGAGATTTTGAAACTATGGCAAAAGTGAAAGTCGCTACAGATTGGCTGGCTGCGTGCGCGGGATGTCACATGTCATTGCTCGACATCGATGAACGCATCGTCAAGCTGGCAGAATTGGTAGAGTTTACATCTAGTCCGGTCACGGACTTGAAACATCCTCCAGAGGATGGAGTGACAGTAGGAATTTTGACCGGCGCGGTTAGCAATACGCATAACATCGAAGTCGCGAAGCAGATGCGCGAACGTTGTGATATTCTAATCGCGGTCGGCGATTGCGCGACATTCGGCGGCATTGTCGCCATGCGCAATTTAGTAGGTACACCGGAGGCGTTAAAACGCGCTTACATCGAGACGGAGAGCACAGTGGATGGCTTAATCCCCGATTCTCCCGAACTGGGTAAGCCGTTGGACGAGGTTGTCGGGGTGGATAAAGTGGTGAAGGTTGACCTGTTCATTCCGGGTTGCCCGCCCAGCGCGGACGCGTTGTTCTACGCGTTGAGCGAGTTACTTGCCGGACGTAC
>CAZSIG010000070.1:3602-5384 GCA_964606195.1 uncultured Anaerolineales bacterium | reverse complement strand
TATCTTGAGGAGAACGCGGATTTGGCGAACGCCTTCGCGTCCTTCCCCTCCAATTATATGGGGTTGGTGGATGATGAGGGTGGCTTGCAGCTTTACGATGGTAAGGTCAGAGTTAGGGATTCGCAGGGCGAACTGTTGGTAGAATTCGAGCCGGATGATTATCTGGACTACGTCGCGGAGCACGTGGAGCCTTGGTCCTTCCTGAAATTCCCCTACTACAAACCGTTGGGTTGGCCAAAGGGCACCTACCGCGTAGGTCCGTTAGGACGATTGAACGTTATCGACAAAGTAGGCACGCCGCTGGCGGACGAGGAATTCAAGAACTTCAAGCGAATTAACGATGGCAAACCGGTCGAGGGTTCCTTGTACTACCATTACGCACGATTGATTGAGACCCTGTACGCGGTAGAGCGCGTCGGTGAATTGCTGGATGACCCGGATATCATGTCCACTGACGTTCGCGCTTACCCACCCGCTAAGCTGTTCAAGCATGGTGTGGGCATTATCGAAGCCCCGCGCGGTACGCTGTTCCACGACTATGACACCGATGACAATGGTTTGTTGACTCGCGTCAATCTCATCGTCGCGACCGGCAACAACAATTGGGCAATGCACACCGCGTCGAGCCTGGTGGCAAAAGCGTTCGTCGATGGTAACACTTTGACCGAGGGGATGTTGAACCGCGTCGAGGCGGCTATCCGTTGTTACGACCCGTGTCTCTCTTGCTCCACTCACGCTATCGGGCAGATGCCGCTGGAACTTACACTAGTCGCGGCGGACGGCACCGTTTTAGACCGCGTCTCGCGGTAAAAGTGGTAGCCAGAACATAGTAGATAGCAGCCAGAGTAGATAGAGCGCCGTCAAAACCTCCCGCAGGTTTGATTTTCCTGCCGAAATATATCGTTCTACAATCATAACCATGCTGAGCAAGGTTACTTTGTTTGAACCTGCGGGAGGTTGCCCGACTGAGAAAGCCCTAGTAGATAGAGAGTACGAGATAGAGATAGAGTACCGCGTGGTCTCTATCTCTATTTCTGTCTCTGTCTAAACAATGTAGCCGCAGGCTTTAGCCTGCGCTGACTACCACCTACTGAGATAAAATGCAAAAAACATTGATTATTGGTTATGGCAATCGCGACCGCGCCGATGATGGCGTGGCGTTTCATGTGATTAACGGTGTGCGCCATCGTTTAGGGTGTGAACCGCTCAGCGATTATAATACCGGCTTGGATGATTTACCCACTGACGCGCAGGCAGATACGGTATTTATGTTACAACTCGCGCCGGAGCTGTTGGAAACAATCGTCAATTACGACCAGCTCATCTTCGTCGACGCGCATGTGCGCGAGGATATACCTGAGCTGAATTGCGAGCGAGTAATCGCGGAGTACGCGCCGTCCGCGTTCACGCATCACACCACCCCCGCGATGTTGTTCGCCTTGCTCAACGCGCTATATCATAAGGAGCCCGTGGGCTATCTAGTCTCCATTCGCGGCTACGATTTTGACTTTCACCGCGAGTTATCTGAGGCGACCGCCGCGTTGGTCGAACTCGCGATTGACCAGATTATGGAGAAAGTAGAGAATTAGACAGGACTTACGCAACTTCGGTGTATTTTTACCGCCGAGAGCGCGGAGAGCGCAGACTTTTCTAACTAATTTGTTCTTGTGCCGCAAATGTGGCTTTTAATGGATATTTATGACCGCGTATGCTAACAAATTTTTTTGCCTTCCGTTTTTCTCCGCGCCCTCGGCGTTCTCTGCGGTAAAAATTTGTCTTAAG
>CAZSIG010000070.1:0-3502 GCA_964606195.1 uncultured Anaerolineales bacterium | reverse complement strand
ATTTACAATTCCCAAAATGCACGAATTAGCAGTTACACAAGGAATCATCTCCACCGTACTAGAAGCCGCGCAGCGCGCCGATGCCGAGCGCGTCACCGCGATTGACCTGGCATTGGGCGTCTTCTCTGGCTACGTGCCCGATTCTATTCAATTCTATTTCGACCACCTCAGCAAAGATACCATCGTAGAGGGCGCGACTATCCGTATTCACCGCGTCTCCGCGCAGTGTCACTGTGAGGATTGCGGACGAGATTTTACTCAAGAAGAGGAGAATCTATTCGTCCAATGTCCCAATTGCGGCGGCGTACGCTTCACGGTTGAGGGCGGAAGAGAATTTCTTGTAGAAAGTATTGAGGTAGAAGATAAGTGAAAATTCCTGTCGTTCAAAAAATTATGAATGCCAACGACCAAATCGCAGCGGAGAACCGCGCGCGGTTTGACGAGACGAATACTTTGGTCATCAACGTCATGGCGTCGCCGGGCGCGGGGAAGACCAGCCTGATTATGGCTACCGCGTCTCATCTTCCCGATTTGCGCATCGGCGTTATCGAGGGGGACGTCGCCTCGACGATTGACGCAGACCGCATCGCGGAGGCGGGGATGCCGGTGGTGCAAATCAACACCGGCGGGGGATGTCACCTCGACGCGCCGATGGTCAAATCCGCGCTGGATGAGTTACCGTTGGACGATATCGATGTATTGATAATCGAAAATGTCGGCAATCTCATCTGCCCCGCGGGGTTCGATTTGGGTGCGCACCTCGCGGTGGTGCTCGGTAACATTCCCGAAGGTGATGATAAGCCCTACAAATATCCGGGTATGTTCACTGACGCCGACGCGATCATTTTACACAAAGTGGATATGCTGCCGCACTTCGATTTCGACGTAGAATATTTTCGCGCCGGAGTGCAAAAGTTACACCCTGACATTCCGCTTTTCCTCGTTTCGAGCCGCACCGGTGAGGGCATCGCGGAGTGGGGCGAATGGCTGTTGGAACGGAGGCGAGAATTACGAACGGCGTAGAACGACTGAAGGTAACGATTCGCGGCGCGGTGCAAGGGGTCGGGTTTCGTCCCTTCGTCTACCGGCTGGCGACAGAGTTGAATATACGCGGCTGGGTGCTCAACTCATCGCGCGGCGTCTTCATCGAAGCCGAAGCGCATCGGTGGATATTGGAACAATTTCTGCTGCGTTTAGAGCAGGAAAAGCCGCCGCTGGCTATTATCCAAAGTCTCGAATATTCGTTCCTCGACGCGGTCGACTATCCCGATTTCACCATTCGGCATAGTGATGAACGCGGCGTGAAGACGGTGCTAATACTGCCCGACATCGCGACCTGCGCCGATTGTACTCGTGAAGTGCGCGACGCGGCTGACCGGCGACATGGCTACCCCTTCACCAACTGCACCAATTGCGGTCCCCGTTTCACCATCATTCGCGACTTGCCCTACGACCGCCCGAATACCTCTATGGCGCACTTTCCGCTGTGCCCCGATTGCCGCGCCGAATATGAAAACCCCCTAGACCGTAGATTTCACGCGCAGCCGGTGGCTTGCGCGGTTTGTGGTCCCCATTTGACTCTGTGGAATGGCGCGAGTTCCGATTACGCCGCAGATGACACCGCTACGATAGAAAGAGCGGCGCAAGAGGTGCGCGAGGGGCATATCCTCGCGCTGAAAGGCTTAGGGGGATTTCTGCTCATCGTGGACGCGCGCAACGAGGACGCGGTGCAACGATTACGTGCCCGCAAAAATCGCGAAGAAAAACCATTCGCGGTGCTCTATCCCTCTTTGGAACTGATAAAAGAACACTGCATTGTCTCCCCATTGGAAGAACGCGTTCTAACCTCACCCGAATCGCCGATTGTGCTACTGCGCCGCCGCGTCCCCCCCTCTATCCCCCTCAACGGGGGGGACGAAAGGGGGGGCATTTGTAACGCCGTCGCGCCGCGCAACCCCACTTTGGGCGTGATGCTCCCTTATACCCCACTGCACGATTTGCTGATGCGCGAGTTGGGCTTTCCGGTCGTCGCGACCAGTGGTAATCGTTCCGATGAGCCAATTTGTATAGATGAGGACGAAGCGCGCGCACGGTTAGACGGTATCGCAGACATTTTTCTAGTGCATAATCGCCCCATCGTGCGGCATTGTGACGATTCGGTGGTGCGCGTAATCTCTACGGGAGATTATGGGCAAGAGTTGGTACTGCGCCGCGCGCGGGGTTACGCCCCGCTGCCGGTGACGTTGAAGCACGAAATGCCCACGATTCTCGCGGTGGGACCTCATTTGAAGAATACCATCGCGCTGAGCGTGGGAAGGCAGGTCTTCGTCAGCCAGCACATCGGCGATTTGGATACCGCGCAAGCCTGCGCCGCGTTCGAGCGCGTCATCGCCGATTTCATCGAGCTTTACGACGCGCCGCCCCAAGCCATCGCGCACGATATGCACCCCGATTATCATTCTACGCACTGGGCAAAACGAATCTGCAAATCTGCAAATGAGCAAATGAACAAAGTGACAGGTGAGCAAACGAGCGATTTTGCGGACTTGCCGATTTGCCGATTTGCCGATTTGCAAATTTGCGCGGTACAGCATCATCACGCTCATCTTGCCGCGTGCCTCGCGGAGAACGAGGTGGATGGCGCGGCGTTGGGGGTGATTTGGGATGGCACGGGGTATGGCGCGGACGGCACAATATGGGGCGGGGAGTTTTTATACGGTGATGCGCGCGATTTCGAGCGCGTGGCGCATCTGCGTCCTTTCAGATTGCCCGGCGGCGACGCGGCGGTGAAGGAACCGCGCCGCACCGCGTTGGCATTGTTGTGGGAATACTTCGGCGCGGAGGCGTTGGAGTGGGAGCATCTCGCGCCGGTGGCTGATTTTTCGCCGGCGGAACGGCGTGTCTTAGGGCGAATGCTAGAGCGCGACCTGAATTGTCCGGTGACTACGAGCGCGGGGCGGCTGTTCGATGCGGTTTCCGCGTTGTTGAGACTGCGCCAGCGCGTCGCGTATGAGGCGCAGGCGGCGATGATGTTGGAATACGCGGTCGATGAATTAGAGTATAACGCCTATCCGGTGTTGCTTGTGCCCGGTGTGTCCCCCTCTAATACTTTCCAGCGCCCCCCCTCTAACTCCCCCCCGAAGGGGGGGAGAACTGTCCTCCCCCCCTCTGGGGGGGACCGAGGGGGGGCAAATGAGGGGTTGATTTTAGATTGGGGCGTGATGTTAGAGGCGCTGCTCGATGATTTGCGGCGCGGCGAGGATATCGCGACGATGGCGGCGAAATTCCATAATGCTTTGGTAGATGGTATCATCGCGGTGGCGTGTAAGTGCGGCGCGGAGCGTGTTGCCTTGAGCGGTGGCTGCTTCCAGAATCGCATCTTGCTAGAACGCGCCTATGAGCGGCTGCGCGACGCGGGCAAGCATGTCTATATTCACCAGCGTATTCCGCCCAATGATGGCGGCATCGCGCTGGGGCAGGTCGCGGTCGCGGCGGCGCGAAT
>CAZSIG010000069.1:0-11200 GCA_964606195.1 uncultured Anaerolineales bacterium | reverse complement strand
CGGGCGCGGCGAATGCAGGTGCCCACGCCGACTTTGCAGCATGAGGTGATGATCGAAGCGGTGGAAAATCACATGCCCGAAGTGGTAGTAATCGATGAGATTGGGCGCGAGTTGGAGGCTGCCGCGGCGCGCACGATTGCCGAGCGCGGCGTGCAGTTAGTCGCTACCGCGCACGGCACTACACTGTCCAATTTGTTGATGAATCCCACGTTATCTGACTTGGTGGGGGGCATCGAGAGCGTGACGCTGAGCGATGAAGAGGCGCGACGGCGCGGGACGCAGAAGAGCATTTTGGAACGCAAAGCGCCACCGACGTTCGATGTACTGGTCGAGTTACAGGATTGGAAAACGGTCGCGATACATCACGACGTGGCGGCGGCGGTGGACGCGATATTGCGTAATCGTGATTTGCCAGCCGAGATACGGTATCGCGATGAGGATGGGGAGATTCACGTTGAAAAGATGGTGAAGACTCCCACTACAGTAGAACTCCCCTACGCGGAATCCGAAGCAGCGGTCGTGGCGCGCCCGGTGCGCGTGTTCCCCTATGGCGTGGGGTTGGACAACGTCACCACGGCGAGTGAGAATCTACACGTTCCGGTGGTTATTGTGAAGAAAGTCAAAGACGCGGATGTGGTAATGACAGTTAAAAATATGTACCGCAGACGTTCTCAGCCGTTGGTTACGGCGGAGAAGTTAGGTATACCCCTTCATGTTTTGCGTAGCAATACTATAACTCAAACGGAAAAATGCCTGGCGGGTATTTTCAATTTGGACATGGGCGATTCGGCGATGCTATCGCGGGCTATGGAGGAGACGCGCGTCGCTATCAGGCAAGTCTTATCAGGCTCTCGCCGCGTGGAATTATCCCCGCAAAGTTCGAAGATAAGGCGGCAACAGCACGAGATGGCGCGAGAGGCGAGTCTGGCATCGTACAGTCGGGGCAAAGAACCGCGCCGCCGCGTGACGATTGCGCGAAAGTAATTCGATATCTTATGTAAATCGCGTAGCGATTAACCGCAGAGAGCACGGAGAACGCGGAGTTTCCTTATCGGATACTGATATACACTGATGAACGCTGATTTTTCTAATAGGACTTACGCAACTTCACCGTTAGGGCTTTCTCAAAGTACAAACCGCGCTGTCCAAACCTCCCGCAGGTTTGATTCTCCTGACCAAATGTATGCTTCTACAGCCGTAACCGCGCTGGAGCTAGGCTCTGGTATCCCAACCTGCGGGAGGTTCGACGACTATGAGCACCAATGAACGCGGGGTAGAGACTTCCGAAGTTTCGGAAAACTTCGGAAGTCTGGGAAAATCCAACTAAACTAGCATACGCGGTCATGTGCGTTCATTTATGGGCATATTTTTCAGATGGCAAAAATGGTATTAAAAAACTCCGCGCTCTCCACGTACTTTGCGGTAAGAATGTTCTATAATAACTGAAAGGCATTACTGAATTCATGGGAATATTCATCACGATGGAAGGACCAGACGGGAGCGGCAAGACGACGCAGGCGCGGCGGCTGGTCGCTCATCTTAAAGAACAGGGGTATACGGTCTATGCAACGCGCGAGCCGGGCGGCACCGCGATTGGCGACCAAATTCGTACCATTTTGCTGTCATCCGCCAACGCGGAGATGCTGCCCACAACCGAAATCCTGCTCTATTCCGCGTCGCGGGCGCAGATAGTGGGCGAGGTGATTGTGCCACACCTGAGACGCGGCGAAATCGTGATATGCGACCGCTACTTCGACTCTACGCTGGCTTATCAGGGGTACGGACATGGCTTGGATTTGGACACTTTACGCGTGATTACCGATTTCGCTACCGGCGGCTTGAAACCCGATTTGACGATTTATCTGGACGTATCCGCGGAGTTGGGCATTCAGCGTAAAGCGGGGCAGAATCTAGACCGCTTGGAACAGTATGATATCGATTTTCATCGGCGTGTGTGCGCGGGGTATCGCGAGTTGATAGCTGCGGATGCGCATAGATGGCGCGCGGTCGCGGCGCAAGGTAACGTAGACGCGGTGGAAGCGAGAGTGAGAGAGATTGTGCTGGAGACGTTGGCTGATTATCGAATTGAGGGGGAGGTGTAGAGCGATGAAGATGATAATGTCCATTGTACATAGCGATGATGTGAACCGCCTGACGGATGGGCTTAGAGAACATGGCTTCCAATCCACGATTGTTAGTACCACTGGGGGATTTCTACGTGAGGGCAACGCGACGCTGTTAATAGGCGTGGAGGACGCCAAGATCGATGAGGTTCTGGGAATTATCAAGGAGACCTGCCGCACGCGGCAGCGTTATGTCAGTATGATACCGCCGGTGGAAGTAGGTGAAGCGTACATGGCTACGCCGATTGAGGTGCAGGCAGGCGGCGCGATTGTCTTCGTGCTGGACGTGACGCGGTTCGAGCGTTATTAAGGGCGCGGTGGCACTCACGAGGGGGTTATAGTTCGGGACCGCCGAGGCTTTCACCCAGTTCGGGCATACTCTTCTCGATAGCTTCGGGACTTTCGCCCGACTCCAATCGCCCCACAACCTCGTCGAATTCTGGGGGCAGGTCTTCGGTGCCCATCTCATTGCTCATCTTACGCATCATTCGCCCAATTGACTTGGGATCGTTCTCATCCAAGTCTGCCAACATGCTAGGGTCTGCCAAGCTCTCCATGCGGCTCTCTTCGGATTTCATCACCGCGACGCGAGATACTAATCTGTTCAGGTTGGTACCTTCACAATATGGACATTGAGGCTCCATATCCTTAGCTTCTGAGAAACTCCGTACAAAGATAGTTACGCGGTGGCGGCAGTCTTGACATCGATATTCGTAAATAGGCATATAGTTCTCCTTCCTTTTCCTCTGAGTTTTAAGGATTTCTATTATACCTAAAAGTGAGTAGAAAATCAATTCTAAATTTTGCCACGAATTTACGCTAATTTTAAGGTCAAAAATAATGAAACAAACCGTTGATAATATTTTTTATGAATGCGAAGCGGATCCGTTGTTACTGGTTATCTCAGGTCCCTCGGGAGTGGGTAAAGACGCCCTAGTCGCGCACATTAAACAGCGCGGGGTCCCTTTTCATTTCGTAGTCACTGCCACATCGCGCCCCCAACGCCCCAACGAAGTCGATGGAGTGGACTATTTCTTTTTATCCAAAGCGGAGTTCGAGAGCATGATCGAACAGGGGGAATTTCTGGAATACGCCTTTGTCTACGGAGATTACAAGGGAATACCTAAACGCCAGATACGCGAGGCATTGGAGAGCGGGAAAGATGTGGTGATGCGCATCGATGTGCAGGGCGCGGCGACGATTAAGCAACTGGAGCCGGAGGCGGTCTTCATTTTTCTGACGGCATCCGAAGAGGAATTGCTACACCGCTTGACCGCGCGCCACACCGAGAGTTCAGAGGAGTTGCAGCGCAGATTAGCTGCCTTGAAACGCGAGTTCGATTGTATAGATGAGTTCGACTACGCGGTGGCGAACAGACAGGGGCGCCTAGATGAGGCAGTGGATAAGATTTTAGCCATTATCACCGCGGAGAAGTGCCGCGTGCATAAGCGAAGAATCAGGCTCGCCGCGTGAGTTATTAGACTAGGACTTACGCAAATTCACAATAATTTCACCGCCGAGGGCGCTGAGGACGCGGAGATTTCTTAAAGGAATAATTTTGCAACCATCATACGCGGTCATATCCAATCATTGAAAGTCATATTTCTTAGATGACAAAAGCTATATCAAAAACTCTGCGCTCGTAGTTTATCCCCGCATGGGGACGTGCTCGGCGGTAAAAATACCCCGAAGAAAAATCAGCGTAAATCCGCGTTCAATTCTTAAGACCGTAATCCTCCCTCCTTAACGCGCACCCCAAAGCGCGACAAAATTCCGCGTATCTCCTCCATCTCCTCATTTTGCACAATAGCGAGCGCGCGCTGTCCCGTCGGAAACGGCGTCAGACGCGCTTTTAGTTCGGAGATTTTCAGCAATTCATTCAGCGCGCTCTGGTCGCGAAACTCGATTAGCGTGAGATTTTCGACCGCTGCGTCACCGTAATAATTACCCCACGCCTTAATTTGTTCCTCCAAGCTATCTGGAAAACGCCCGCGCTGTAGCTTGCGTAATTCCTCCAATATACCTAGCACCTTGTTGCGACTGCCCCCCGCGCGGCTAATCGACGCGGGAGTCAACCGCCAGTATCCGTTGTCCTCCTCTGCCAATCGTGACAACCTGCCGCGCAAATGTAAACTGGGCACGTCGTGCAGGGGGCGCACGGTGCCATCCTGGTGAATGACGACGCTGTTATCGGCAGTCGCGGGGCTGGCGTCAGCGCGCGCGGGGAAAAGCCCGCGTTGTACTAATTTGGAGATTAATTGTTGTCCGCGATTATTCTTCAGCACTGCTATCTCCGGAGTCAAAGCACGCGATATATATTTGCTAGTATCTTGCTCTTCCATCAGCCTAGTCAGTAGCTCATTATTCGCGGTCTGCAACAAGCTGACATTGGTGCGGAATATAATCCGCTCGTGGTGCGCTGCCCATTCCTGCAACGAGCGATGTATATTCTGGGGTATCTCCGTCGCGCTGTGCTGCTTTAGAAAGGAGATAACCTCTTGTACCTCCATGCCCATCTGCTGCGCTCTATAGACCGATTCGCGTGACAAATGATACTCGAACGCGCCGCGGTCCGCCTTCTCGCGGTCGGCGAACAGGTCGAGCTTCGCCAACAGCGCGGGGCTTAGCGTCCCCATGACCAACAACTGAAAATTAGGCTGAATTACGAGCTTGCCGACCTCTTCCTTCACATGATGCGCGGCGGGTTTATCCGTCTTTACTCCCAATATCTCCTGTCCAAATGGCGTCAGGCGAAACATTTGCCACTCGTCAATATTCGCGGGGTTTTGCAGATTATATCCTAGCTCAACTACGCCCGTTTGGAACAGGAACCCAGATATGCAGTGTCTGATGAAATTTTCTTCAAACTTATCGAAAGATTTTAGCAACGTGGTGGAATTGCCGTAGTAATGAGAGCCGGTGTAACTGTAATACCAGCCACCGCGATACCCCTCTATGCGCGTACGTTCGGGAAACAGGAAGTTGCCATCCTGAATCTGCACGCGCTCCAGAATATCCTCCAACTCGAACCACGCGTTTGGCGTCAGCGTTTTAAGTATGTCCAGTACAGTTCTTTTCGCGTGGGGATAGTTGGGGCCATATTGCCGCGCGCCGCTGCTCCAGTCGCCCGAAGCGGCTATCTTGAGCCAGGCTTCCAGACACGCGCTCAACTGCTCCTCCGGCGCCCAACTCCAAAATTCGGGAAGCTGCAACGCGTCTTTGGTGGTTAGTGATAATTCCCGCCCTTTTTTCTGCACCAAATTTAGTGTTTCTAACAATTGACGCAGTAGATAAAGCCGCGCGGTCTCATCCTCGCGTTTGACACTTTTCAAAGCTGGGTCAGGGGCTAACAAAACCTCGTTAGCCGCCTTGAGTGAGCGTTTCGACACGAACCCCGCCTTAATCAATCGCACTTGATTCTGGCGCACGAAATCCCAATAAAGGTACAGGTCGCGCAGCAACATCGTCGGGTCGCTCGTGCGCACCTGTTTCGGTTCGAGGTCAGATGTCTCAATCGGAATAGGCTCTGGCTCTGGTAGATGCCGATGAATAACCTTCGGAATGTATAACGTAGCGCCGGGGTGAAATTGCACCTTGTACTCCGTTCCTCCATACCATCCCGTCGTACCGCGGCTAAAAACTAGCCCGTAATACGTCAAGCGCGCGATTACATCCTCGAACACGCGCGAATCGGCGCGGCGCGGAGAACCGATATACCCGCTGGCGTAGGGTATCCTGCTGCGGTACGTCCTATTATTTTGCGGTTCGGGATTCGTCGCCAACCCCGCGCGTACCACCTCCCGCCGAAAGCTCTGAGTGGGGATTGTATCTCCGTGCAGCAATAAGCGGTCTAAAACCGCGCGCTCCCTCTCGTTCAACTCCTCCAAAGAAGCCTTGACACGCGCTTCGTTGAAGTATTCTTCACGCATCTTGGGAAGCAGTTCCTTTTTGCGTAGCTTTCTCCCGTTTCTGTCAGTCACTTCCATGTACGCGGCGCGCGCCATCTCCCACAGCGTGTTATAGTTATAACTATCAAAAATTTGTTTTATCTCGTCAGCCATAAAACTCTCTCAGTTCATCCTTTAGGATTTACGCGAACCGCGCCGTAACTCACCGCAGAGAGCGCTGAGGACGCGGAGAAAAGGAAGAACGTGTTTTTCGCGGTCGTATGCACTCATAAACACTCATTAAAGGTTATTTTCGTTATGCAATAGAAAATTATCTAAAAATCCCTGCGTTCTCCGCGTGCTCGGCGGTAAAACTATTCTGAACTTGCGTAAGTCCTACATAATTCGTTTGACAAAGAGCAACGCGTAAAATTAGTGAAAATTCGTGAAATCAGTGGCAGATTATGTCCCCGCGAAATCCAAAAGAACCATCACGTTTTACTCTTCACGTCCCCATCTCCTCCGTCTCTTTAGGAGTATACCCCGACTTCTCCAGCGCGACGGTCAACGACTCGACCGCTTCGTGGGGAATAACCACTAAACGCGGCGATATTTCCGCGATGAGATACTCCTCCAGCGCGGTTACTGCTTTCATTTCTGCCAACGCGTAATCATCGGCGAACTCTATGATGGTAAGGTTCTCATAAACGCGTATCTGTCCGTAATTATCCCACCATTCACTGAGTTGCTCATGAATCGTCTCCGGCATCTCAACCGGCATCAACTGCTCCCAGTCTTCGACGATTTCCGCCAAAGATGCGCCCGCCTCGAACGATTCATAGGTGGCTTTCGCGTCCAACTCATAAACGAAGCTGTCGGTGGTGGCAACTTCCAGTCGGGCGATTCTATCCAACAGACTGTGCGCTTGCGCGCTGACCGCGACGGGATTGATGGTGATGCGATGCGCCTCTGTAGAAACCGCGCTTTCGGGAGCGATTGTTTCATCTCGCACAGTGGCACGGCGCGGCGCGGCGGGCGTTTCCGCTTTATCCCAGTACAAATCGGCTAGACCATGAAACCGCACCGCGTCTAACTTTTCATCCTTATAGCTCAAATCCGCCAATCCCAGCCAGTGCAGCGGCCCCGTGATAATCTGGCGAATGAATTCCCCTTGACTCTGTTGCCAGTCCACGACGTTATTCTCGCTCAACGGTTTTCCTTGCTTAGCGAGAAACCAATTTCCCATCGTAGTATAGTATCGAAATGCCTGCCACACCGTTTGGTCGAACTTCGGGACGATTTTTCGCGTCATGGCGAATATGTCCGACATATTTATCCATTTATCATCAGGCAGCGCGGTCAGAATACGGAGCGTCAACTGCCGGAAGCGCGTCAGGTCCGCGTACAGGTGCTGCGGTTTATAATTGTAATAGCCCCAAACGCGCTTGAGCTTTAGCTCATCGTTCTTTTTCAGCACCTCCCACAGCGCGCTCCAGTTCGTCATTCTGAAATATATTCGCGCCAGAACGGCGCGTTGCGCCACCTCACTCTGACGCAGAAAATATTCTTTGACCTTTTCCCAAACCGTTACCGGACTGCCGGGCTGAAATACTCCCGCCGCCACCAACAACGAATATATGAATTCCAATCGCGTCTCATCACCCGCCACCGGAACTAACCGCGCGATAGTCTCATCGGGCAGTGATGGCGCGGGCGGCGGCACCGTCAGCGAAAATTCCCCGTAACGGGTGAACTGTCCCGTGTTCTTGGCTTGCAAAACCTCATTCGCGTCGTAGTCCCAATCCGCCAAACCCGGATAGAATTTCTCTATCTTGGGGCGCGGCATGGGCGGGCGTAATGGCGCGGGAGATTGTTCCAATAATAACGCGACCTGATTTGCGGCGCGAACGAAGTTGAGCGGCTCTGCCAAACGCAGTTCGCCGGATGCCGAATCGGTATCAGTCGCGATGACCTCTTCCAAAACCGGCGGAATGTGGCGGGCGACGGCGCGGGGCACGAAATCATTACGCGCGGAGTACCCGGCTATCGCGCCGCCGGGCAAGGCTAATGCATCTTCACAGAGATGCCGCGTGTATGTCGCTATTTTCTTGTAACTATTCAGTTCTCCCCATATCTGTGCTACGCGCTCCAGATCATCCGCCTGAAAAGTCCCCTCTTGTCCCAAGAGCATCATGGCTCGCAGTACTCGCTTGTGCTCCGCGTCCAGGCTGGCGACCGCGCGAAGAATAGCACTTGGATTGACCGCCTGCTCCGCAATCTGCTGCGCGATGTCTGCTTTACGCGTTCCCTTGACGCGCCAGCCCTTTTGCTTGGCTATCTGGCGCAAATCTTGAACTTTATGATGTTGTAATCCCTTCTCCAACTCTTGACGGTCAGCGAGTTGTCGCTCCGCGAACGGGGTTGCTAGCCAAAATGGAAGCTGTTGTGGAGTGTATGTGGCTGGAGGCGCGATTTCGGTTACTTCTAGGGGGATTTTCTTCGCCCCTGTTAAATTCGTTCCCGCCGGTGAAAACGCTTCGGGGTTTTGAACCCATTTGAGCAACACCGCGCCGATGTGCTTGCAATACCCGCCCCAATCATACGGACAAGTGCAATGCGCCGCGATATCATCGGCGTTCAGGCTAACCTCTACGTCATATATGCGCGTGCCGCGAACTTGCGCGGTCAGCGTCTGTCCCGAACGCGCTTCATCGAATACGCGATTCAAATAATTTCGCGCGCGCTTCATACTATTGGTTGTCAGCACGCCGCGAATATCTGCCTCAGTCAATGTTCCTAAAGATGGCATCTTTTCCGTTTCTCGTTATGTTGGCTCTCCAGAAGTTCGCATGGTAGGGCAGGTTTCTTACCTGCCGTATCCATAATTCCCCCAGACGGCGGCTATGGAAAGCCGCCCTACAGGCCACTTTATTCGCGCACCCTGCAAAGTCCCAGAGATTTGTTATGTTTATGCGTCTTTCAGCCTTCGCGTGATATAGAACGCGAATAACGCGAATTGCCCCGATACTGTTCGAGTAGAAGTTTTTCGCTGATTTTTCATTTTACCCTTCAAAAACACAAAAATCAGCGTAAATCAGTTAAATCAGGCAAATCCGCGTTCTATTCTTCATTGCCCCGCGGTCAATCTGGCGCGCGGTCGCACTTCGCAATATTCCGCCGTGAGCGTCGCGGGCTCGTGCTCAGCTACCTCGTCATCATACAAAATTATGTATCGATAGCCCTGCTCCGTCAGGAACAACTGGCGGTTCGCGCTATATTCCTGGTCATTGGTATCCTTGCTAACCAACGTGTAAAAATGCGCGAGTAACCCGTTATCCTTGGGGCGCAATATTCGCCCTAACCGCTGCGCCTCCTCTTGGCGGCTGCCGAACGTCCCGCTGATTTGAATCATCACATTGGCGTCGGGCAGGTCAATCGCGAAGTTCCCCACTTTGGACACGATTAACCGCGTGACTTCCCCCTCTTTGAACTGCTGGTAGAGCTTACGCCGCTCGCGCACCGCGGTTTTACCGGTGATAATCGGATAACCGTAGCGCTCCTTCACCTCTTTGAGTTGGTCGAGATACATGCCGATGATGAGTATCTGGTCATCGGGGTGTTTTTCCAGTAGCTCGTCCAGCACTTCGTATTTAAGTGGATTTTCCGCCGCGACGCGGTATTTGTTATGCCGGTCAGCGACCGCGTACTCCAGCCGCAAATCGGGCGGCATCGGAATGCGAATCTCCGTCACATCCGCGCTGGCAATCCACCCCTGTTTCTCTAAATCTTTCCAGGGGACATCGTATTTTTTAGGACCGATGAGCGAAAAAACATCCTCCTCGCGCCCATCCTCACGCACCAGCGTGGCGGTCAGCCCCAAGCGGCGGCGCGCCTGAATCTCTGCGGTCATACGAAAGACCGGCGCGGGCAGCAGATGCACCTCGTCGTAGATAATCAGCCCCCAGTTACGTTCGTTGAACAAGCCGAAATGCGGAAATTCTTCGAGCATCGGCAAATCTTTGCCCTTAGTCCCGCGCTTGCGATAGGTCATCGTCTGGTAAGTGGCAATAGTCACCGGGCGAATCTCTTTGCGCTGCCCGGAATATTCCCCGACTTGGTCTTCGGTGAGAGTCGTTTTGTCGAGAAGCTCATCAATCCACTGCCGCACCGCGACGGTGTTCGGGGACAAAATCAGCGTGCTGCATTGCATCTGCTCTATCGCTGCCATGCCGACCATCGTCTTACCCGCGCCGCACGGCAGCACGATGACGCCGGAACCGCCATGCACCGCGCCGCGCGCGTAGAAAATGTCCGCCGCCTCTTGTTGGTAATCGCGCAGGGCGAATGGCTTGTCGTTTTTCGTCATCATCCGCAGGTTTATCTTCAACGTCTCCCCATCGACGTAACCCGCGAGGTCTTCCGCTGGGTAGCCGATGTTCACCAACGCCTGCTTGACGTGCCCGCGCATCGCGGCGTTCACTTGCAGAGTGAGCGAATCGGGCTGCTTTTCGATGTACGGAATGATTTTCTTGTGCCGCGCGATCTCGGTAATCAGCGCGACATCTTCAGAGGTGAGCAGCAACTTACCATCTTCTCGCTCTAACCTTACCCTGCCGTACCGCGAGATGTAATCTTGAATATCTACGATGACGTTGCCCGGCACGGGATACTTGGCGTATCGCTCCAGCCCCTCGACGATTTCCGCTGCGGTCAATCCAGCAGACGCGGCGTTCCAGAGGGATAGCGGAGTGATTTTGTATGAGTGAATGAATTCAGGACTTTTTTCTAGCTCCGCGAAACGCGCCAATACATCGCGGGCTTCTTGGTAGTACTCGTTATCCACTTCCAAGAGCACGCTCTTGTCTCCTTGAACGATAATCGGATTTTGGGGGTTATAGTTCATAAAAAAATTACACTCCTTCAAAAGGTCAACTTGTAATTATAGGCGCGAATGGATAAATGGTCAAATCGTTTTGATAGCGAGGGGGAAAAAATCAAGGTGCGACACATCGAGGCTTATCTCCTAAGAGAGAAAAGTGTGTCGCACCTTACGTACTATCGAGGAAGTGTTCGCGCCGCGAACTCGAATTTAGCCGTTACATAGATGGGGGAGTTATACTAGGTACATTTGCACCGCGTCGCGGTTAATTGGACACTGATAAACACTGATTTTCACTGAGCAGAAAATTA
>CAZSIG010000068.1:0-11204 GCA_964606195.1 uncultured Anaerolineales bacterium | reverse complement strand
GAACTATCTTCTTACGGCATCAACAAACGGTATCTCGAACAGTTCGGCTATCATTGTACCCTCAAAACCGACACCGAAGTGCTGGTATATCTGCTCGACCTGTTTATCCGCCGCCAAAAACTCCCGATGCGGATAGTTCACGCGATCCTCGCGCCGCCGTTTTGGGAACAGATCGCGCGCATGAGAGACGCGGAAAAACGCGCTGCTTACACCGCGCTGCGCCAGGTCTACGGCGGTGGCTTGGCAAACGGTCCCTTCAGCATTATTATCGGATATGAACGCGGCATGATTGGGCTGACCGACCGCATCAAGTTGCGCCCGCTGGTCATCGGGCGCGGTGAGGGGATGATTATGATGGCATCGGAAGAAGCCGCGATACGTGAGGTCTGCGCCGAACCGAAGGAGATTTGGGAACCGCGCGCCGGTTTTCCGATCATCGCGGAATTAGACTCGGAGGTGATAGCATGAAAAACTATTTGCCGCCCGATTTCTTAGTCCAGATCGGCACCGCGTGTATTCTGTGTGGACGATGTGTGCGCGAGTGCAGTTTCGATGTCTTGCAGATGAAAGACGAGCGCGTCATAGCTGACCACGCGAAATGCGTCGCTTGTCAGCGCTGCGTCGTCAACTGTCCTACCAACGCGATCAATGTCGTGCCCAACCCCAGCAAGTACCGCAATAACGCACATTGGAACCGTATCAACATGACCGACATTCTGCGCCAGGCGCAGAGCGGCGGAATGCTGTTATCCGGCGCGGGCAACGATTTACCCTACATCAGTCTGTTCGACCATCTGCTGCTCGACGCCGCGCAGGTGACCAATCCCCCGATTGACCCGCTGCGCGAGCCGATGGAGGTGGTGACATATCTAGGGCGCAAACCGACGCGGCTCGATTTCGAGATCAACGGCGATGGAGAGCCGCGCCTGCACACCGCGATGCCCCCACAATTGCAATTAGAGACTCCGATAATCTTCGGCGGTATGTCACTCGGCGCGATCAACCTGAACGTGCACAAGATTCTCGCGGAGGGAGCGCGCCGCGTCGGGACGCTCTATAACTGCGGTGAGGGGGGATTGCACGAGAGCCTCTACCCCTACGTCGATCACACGATTGTGCAGGTCGCCTCGGGACGTTTCGGCGTATACCAACGCTATCTCGATTCCGCCGCGGCGGTTGAGATCAAGATCGGACAGGGCGCGAAGCCGGGCATCGGCGGACATCTCCCCGGCGAAAAGGTGACGGAGGAGATCGCCGCGACGCGCATGATTCCCATTGGCACAGACGCGCTGTCGCCCGCGCCGCACCATGATATTTACTCCATCGAGGACTTGACGCAGTTGGTCTACGCGCTCAAAGAAGTGACGAACTACAGCAAACCTATCGGCGTGAAAGTCTCCGCAGTGCATCACATCTCCGCGATTGCCAGTGGCGCGGTGCGCGCCGGAGCCGACTTCCTCACCATCGATGGGTTTCGCGGCGGCACCGGCGCCGCGCCGACGGTGATTCGCGATCACGTCGGCATCCCGATTGAGTTAGCGTTAGCCGCGGTGGATGACCGGCTGCGCGAGGAAGGGATTCGGCATCAGGTTTCGCTCATCGCGTCGGGCGGGATCCGCTCCAGCGCGGATGTAATCAAGGCGATCGCGCTGGGCGCGGACGCGGTGGCAATCTCAACGGCAGCGTTAGTCGCACTGGGTTGTACGCTATGTCAGGCTTGTTACACTGGGCGCTGCGCGTGGGGATTGACGACGCAGGATCCAGAATTGGTCAAACGGCAGAACGTAGAGGAGGGCGCGGAACGCATCGCTAATCTGCTCCGCGCCTGGACGTTGGAGATCAAAGAGGTGATGGGTGCGTTGGGCATCAATGCGCTGGAAAGTCTGCGCGGCAACCGCGAACGATTACGCGCGTTGGGCTTGGATCCCGCGAGTTTGGAAGTATTAGGAGTTGCTCCTGCGGGACGATAAACGACAACCGCGCTGTAGTCGCAGGCTTTACGCCTGCGTTAGGTGATAAGGAAGGAGAAGAACAAATGAATCCTGAATTGGATTGTCGGAAGATTCATTATCGGCAGGTGAACGCGTGGTTACGAGAGCAAGAAGCAACAGGTGCGAAACGCGTCGCGCTGCGAAATGTGCTAGGACAGCGATATATCGGCACCGGATTGACGGGACAACTTCGCATTGATGTACATGGTATTCCCGGCAACGACTTAGGTGCGTTCGCGGACGGCTGCACGATAAACGTTTACGGCAACGCGCAGGACGCGGTAGGGAACACTATGAACTCGGGGCGCATCGTGATTCACGGGCGCGCGGGGGACGTTTTGGGTCATTCGCGGCGTGGCGGCGAGATTTTCGTGCGCAGCGACGCGGGCTACCGCGTCGGTATTCATACCAAATCAGCGAATGGGCATGGTCCGCTGACGATCATCGGCGGAATGACGCGCGACTTTCTGGGCGAATACATGGCAGGCGGGGTGCTGATCGTGCTCGGCTTGGAGAGCCGCATGATCTCGCTGGCGGGAAACTACATCGGCACCGGAATGCACGGCGGCGTAATCTACCTGCGCGGGCAGGTGGAGGATTATAAACTGGGTAAAGAGGCACACCGCGAGGAGATGACTGCCGCCGACAAAGCTGCTCTGGAGACTCACCTGGTACCTTATTGTGTAGAATTTGGCATTGAGTTGACCGAAGTAATGGACGCGGAGTTTACCAAATTCGTCCCTGTAAACGAGCGTCCTTATGGGCGATTGTATACCGGCAGTGTCGGAGAATAGTAAGGTGCCCGTCACTTCGAAAAGTGACGGGCACCTAAATGACCGCGTTAGTATTGTCTTTGCCCGCGCTTTATGCTAAAATTGGCCAAATATTCAGGAGGAGTATGTTGATTATGAAACCAGCAGAGAGAGCGAACAGTTTACCGCCTTACATTTTCGCGACGATCGGTAAGAAAATCGCGAAAATGCGCGCGGAGGGGATTGATGTAATCCGCATGGACATCGGCAGCCCAGATCTGCCGCCGACTGATGAAGTAATCGACGCGCTGACGCAATCAGCGCGAAATCCGAATCACCATCGGTATCCGGGGTACAGCGGCAAGCCAGAATTGTTGACGGCGATCGCGGACTATTACGCGCGCCGCTTCAACGTGACGTTAGATCCTCAGAGCGAAGTAGTGACATTGATCGGCTCCAAAGAGGGCTTGGCAAATCTGAATCTCGCGTGGTTAGATTCGGGGGATGTCTGTTTGGCTTCGGATCCGGGCTACCCCACCTATGCTATGGGGGCGCGGTTGGCGAACGGCACGGCATATCCTGTGCCATTATTGGCGGAGAACGGTTGGCAACCCGACTTCGCGGCTATTCCTGAAGAGGTGGCGCGCAAGGCGCGAATGCTCTGGCTGAACTATCCCAACAACCCGACCGGCGCGATCGCCGCGCCGGAGACTTTCGCCAAAGCGGTCGAGTTCGCGCGCAAGTATGATGTTTTGATATGCCACGACGCGCCGTACACCGAGATCACTTATGATGGCTATGTCGCGCCCAGTTTTCTGGAGACGCCCGGCGCGAAAGAGGTCGGCATCGAATTCAACTCGCTATCCAAGAGTTTCAGTATGGCGGGCTGGCGCATCGGCATGGCGGTCGGCAATGCCACCGCGTTGGCGGCATTGGCGAAAATCAAATCCAACATCGACAGTGGGATCTTCCTGCCAATTCAAGATGCCGCCATTGCCGCGCTGAACGGCGATCCTGCAGCGATCGACGCGGTCAGAAAAGTCTATCAAGAACGCCGCGATGCCGCCGTCGCGGGGCTGCGCGCCGTCGGCTTCGAGGTCGAGCCGCCCAAGGGTGCGTTTTACCTCTGGATAAAAGTACCCGCGGGTTACACTTCTACGGAATTCACCACTAAGCTATTGGACGAGGGACATCTATCATTCGCGCCCGGCACCGCCTACGGGGCGCGGGGTGAGGGTTATATGCGCGTATCGTTAGTGATGCCAGTAGAGACGATCAACGCGGCGATGGAACGACTGAAAGCGTTTATGGAGAGGTAGAAGAGCAATATATACTTTTGCAGTACCGCAAAAGTATCCCTGTGGGCAAAATGATGGTATCATAAGCGCAAACTCAGTTGAGGTGTTTATGAGAACCCGAAAAGAATTGATTCCGGATGTGCGCGTCATCTACCATAGTGAATTATCTGCTTGTCCACATGGTGAAAGCTCATTGATAATGTACAACTATTTGGCTTGGGATAAACAAGTGCAGACATTGGACCGCGTGCTGGCGGCTGCGAGTTGGCCCAAGCATTGTCCAGAAGCGACCTGCCCTGGGCACGACATGAAACTTTTGGCGGCTGAGGGTCAACAACTGGCCCCGGTAGGTTTTGGCTACGGCTATGACGTGTTGACGCGCATCGGCTGGCTACGGCAAGAACGGCCCGAGACATATGAAGAGATCTGGAACGAACTTCGGCCGCGAGTGCAGATCTCGCTTTCCCACGTGCGCTATCTGTACCGCAGCGTTTAGGAATGAGTGAAAAATAACTTCCCCCAATTGCCAATAAACGCCAATTCGAGTATCCTGGTTTCTATTTGCCCCAGGAGGATACGCAAATGCAGCAACCCTATTCCAAAACCATCGAACAAGCCATGAAAAACCTTTATGGTCAACTCTCTGAAAAAGACCGCCGGCTGTAAGCCGCTTCAGAGGTTAAGAAACTGCCCCGTGGGGGACAACGATACATTGCCGAGTTATTCGGTTGTGTCCCCAAGACGATTCACCGCGGGCAACGCGAGTTAGATGAGCCCGCACGCTTGCCCGAAGCCGGCCGCATTCGCCATCCTGGCGGGGGGCCGGCCCCGCATATTGCACAAGTATCCTGCACTGGACAGGCAGTTCCAGCAAGTGCTGCAAGCGCACACCGCGGGCGCCCCAATGAATGCCGACATCAAATGGACCAACCTGACGGATAGGCAGATTGCGGAACATCTGACGGCGCGCCAGCATCGGGCAGTGGGGGGCCACATCGTCAAGCAACTGCTCCAGAAAAACAAGTATGTCAAGCGCACAGCCCGTAAAGCCAAGCGTACGGGCGACAATGCGCAACGAGACGCCCAGTTCCAGAACATTCACCAGTTTAGAGTGCAATATGCGGCTGCCGGACATCCCATCATCAGTATGAATACCAAAAAGGTAACTACTCACCCTTACTTTGTACGAAAGTCATTGTCAATTCTAATAGAAGTCTGATGATCCTCTAATGCGAAACTAATAAACGCCAGGTATAATTCAGGCTATGAAGTTAGCTCATGTGCCCACCCACGAAGATATCCACGCCGCATACCAGCAAGGGGCGGAGGCCGTCATCGAATTGGTCAACGCCCTGCTTGCTGAGATGCACGCATTGGCCGCGCGCGTGCAGGTTTTGGAGGATCAGGTGGCGCAGAACAGCCGCAACAGCAGCAAGCCCCCCATCCAGCGATGGGTTCAAGAAGCCGGCCCCGCGCAGTCTGTGCCAACGCAGTGAGCGGCAGAGTGGGGGGCAGCCGGGGCACCCAGGACACCCGCTCAGAGCCGTCGCGCAGCCGCAGCACACCGAGATACACCACGTCGCGCAGTGTGCCCACTGCCAAGCCGCGCTAGCGGGAGCAGGAGTATGCGAAGCGCCAGGTATTCGATCTGCTCCCAGTGACGGTCGAAGTGACTGAGCACCAGGCCGAGATCAAGTTATGTCCCCAGTGTGAGGAGTTGAATCAGGCCGCGTTTCCCGCGGGGGTCACTGCCCCAGTGCAGTACGGGCCCCGGATCAAGGCGCAAGCGGTCTACTTCAATCAGAATCACCACATCCCGCTGGAGCGCACCCAGGAAATCTTGGCGGATCTGTACGGTCAGGCTCCCACTGAAGCGCTGATCATCGCGGCGGGCCAGGTGGCTCCGGACAATAGGGCCGTGAAAGCGTATCTGCGGAAGACCGCTGAACCGGTACATTGCGACGAGACGGGGCTACGGGTGGCGGGGCAATTGCAGTGGACGTATGTGGCCAGCACCACGCAGGTCACCTATCTGACAGTGCATTCCAAGCGCGGGCGGGCCGCATTGGATGAAATCGCTATCTTGCCGCAGCGGCAGGGGATCATGGTCCACGATGGGTACCAGTCCTACGCGCAGTACCCGGATGCCCCCACGCCCTGTGTAACGCGCATCATCTGCGCGAGTTGACCTTCAGAGGTTGTTTGAAAATTAGAGACAGCTTAACAGAACGTTGACAGCGGACTATTTTCAACACAGCGCCCGCCGCGTTATTACTGTGCGCCACGGGCCACCCTCCGCAGTTCCATTAGGCGCCCCGCTGGAGCATCGGGGCAATAGAGGCGATGTAGACCATACTTTCACTGCTGGCAAGTCCGTTCATAATCCTTGCTCAAGCGCCGATAGCGCCCTAACCAGGCGAAGGTGCGCTCCACCACCCAGCGTTTGGGCAACACGTGGAACCCCTGCTGCCCTGCCGGGCGGTGGACAATCTCTAACCCCGCGGTCAGGGTTTCCCGCACTAGGGTGATGAGTTTCTGACTGTCATAGGCCCCGTCCGCCCAAACCTTTTGAATGGTGCGCCAGTGTGCCGCAGCGCGGGCGATCAGCTCTTCAGCTCCGATGCAATCAGGGGTGTTGGCGGCATGCCCCACAACATCCAACATATTCCCTACCGCATCGGTGAGGATATGCCATTTGCGTCCTGGCACTTTCTTGTATCCATCAATGCCCCGCGGCCCACCCATCTCGGTAGTTTTCACGCTCTGACTATCAATCAGGGGCCCGCTCGGCGTGGCGGTCCGTCCACGGCGCTGGCGGTCATGTTCACACAGGATGGTATTGATCGTCCGCCATAGCCCTATTTTGGTCCATTTACGAAAGTGGTAATAGACGCTGTGCCAGTTAGGGAAATCATGGGGCAGATTGCGCCACTGACATCCGGTGCGGACAAGATACAAAATAGCATTAACCACTTCCCGCAAGTCTAGTTCGAGGGGCCGCCCGCGCCCGTCATTAAGGGGCCGCAGCGGTTTAATGAGTGTCCATTGGGCGTTGGGGAGATCGCTGGTATAGGGTTGTCGCATAGTGCTTATCCTCCTGGTTGATTAATCATCATGTGGAGCCTAGGTTACCATCGCAATATTAGAAATTCATCAGCGCGCCGTTAGAGATTCATAAGAATTACAAGTACGCACTAGTATTTCCAAACAAGCTCTCATTGAGGAGCAATACGAGCAGGAATGGGCCGGGGAGATGATCAACCTCCTGGTCGAGATCAAGAATGCCGTGGCGGAGGCCCAACCCCAGGAGTGCGGGACCTTGTCCCCGACGCAACAGACTGATTTCGCCGCGCGTTACGATCAGCTGATCACCCAAGGGCTGCAGGCAAACCCGCCGCCCCCGCCCCCGCTAGTGAACAAACGCGGCCGTCCGAAACAGAGCAACCCCAAGAACCTGCTCGACCGGCTTCAGGAGCACAAGCAAGAAGTGCTGGCGTTTATGTATGATTTTAAGGTGCCGTTTGACAACAATCTGGCGGAACGAGACCTCCGCATGGTCAAGTTGAAACAAAAGGTCTCGGGGTGCTTCCGGACCGCAGAAGGGGCGCAAACGTTTTGCCGGATTCGCAGTTACATATCCACCGCCCGCAAGAACGGGCAGCGCGTACTCGACGCATTACAGCTAGCTTTAAGCGATGCCCCTTTTTATCCTTCTTTTCTGCAACCTCACACTACTTCAGGCTGAGTAGTTACGAAATAGTTTGCAATTTTGTCCAACCAGTTATCAAGGGTGGTCAGGAATTTATTGAAGCAGGCTAGACCACTATGGAGGACTTTTTCTCGTCATTTCATCAATATTGGATTTTTGACAAAGCAACCAAGCTCGGCATGAGCCGAGAAGAGCCTTTGTACCTTTTCAATTGCATACAGCGCCCAATTCAGGTCGCTGAGGCTTGATTTTGCCCTTTGTAAACGACGGAACGGCGTTTACGAGGCGGCAAGCGCAAGCCTTGTGGTCGTCCAGGAGACTTTCCTCGAGGTTTGGGCGGTTGAGCTGGAGTCCCAAACTGCGCAATAAGTCGCGAGAAATCTCGCTGGACGAGGCTGGGAGACATAACTTTTTGCTTGTTTTGCGGCAAGTTGCGCTCCCAGGGGCGGGGGTAGGGCAATTGCATCTAAATTCATGGCAACTTGAAAAGTTGCCATAATTGAGGTATCCTCCACCCAAAACCGGGAGGATACGATGACTGAAAATCCGATTGTTTCTATTGAACACTATTTTGCCGCGCTGGATGATCCGCGGATCGACCGTGCTAAACTGCACCCGTAGGGGAACATTCTGGTGAGCGCCATTTGTGCGGTCATCTGTGGGGCCGACAATTGGGTGGCGGTGGAAACGTTTGGACAGGCTAAATACGCTTGGCTCAAAAAGTTCTTGGCCCTCCCCCATGGCATTCCCGCGCATGATACCTTCGGGCGCGTCTTCAGGGCATTGGATCCGACCCAGTTCCAACAATGTTTTCTCGAGTGAATCAACGCGGTGAGTACGATCACCCCCAGGGCAAGTAATTACGCTGGATAGGAAGACCTTACGGCGCTCGCATGACCGTACTCTGGGGAAGAATGCCATCGTCATGGTCAGTGCCTGGGCTACGGCCAACAACTTGGTTCTGGGGCAACGGAAAGTGGATGAGAAATCCAATGAGCTCACGGCCCCGCCAGAATTGTGGCGCGTTTTAGAGCTGAACGGGTGCATCATCACGATCGACGCCATGGGGTGTCAGAAGGAAATTGCGACGGAGATCATCCACCAAGGTGGTGATTACGTGTTAGCGCTTAAAGAGAACCACGGGCAGCTATATGAAGATGTAAAGTTGCTATTCGATGATTTGGCCGAAAGCGAATTCGCAGCTTATGCGCACGATTACACCCAGACGGTCAATAAAGGCCATGGGCGCATCGAGATTCGCCAGTGCTGGACCATCTCCGGTCCCGCGGTATTGCGCGGTTTACGCGGCACGGCAGCCCGGGAAAAGCTCACCACGGTAGTAAAAGTGCGGGGAGAACGACAGTGCGGCCCCGAAACTACGCTAAGGACTCGTCCAAAAATAACTTCGGGGTTTGAGATGTGTTTTCCAAGGGGTAGCTACACATTTAACCGTGATTGGCCCAGTTGCTTTTTCAAACCTACAATTTATAGTGTTCTTTGTCGGATTAGACACTATATACGGCATTTCGGAATACCATGCAAGCTTGACCACGATTAAGTGCAGTGATACCCCAAGGAAAACACGATCTAAAATTGGAAGTTAATTTTAGACGACTCCTAAGTCATACTCTCTAATTATCTCTGAAGTAGTGGAGGGATCGGGCGTGGCATCCAGATAAATCACCGGTTTTGGTAAGTGTAAGCTAGGATAGCCATCCGGCCATTCCGATCCTTGAACAACGCGGCGAGCCAGGTCCAAGGCAAATGCAGTTGATTCCCCATCTGTGGCTCCGCCTAACAAAGTCAGCATACCATTGGGAATCCAGTTGGACCACAACCAGCTAGGGGCATAATTTGACATAATTCTCTCCTTATTTTCTTATTTGTATAGTATCATGTATTGCTAGTACCTTTTCAAACTGATTTTGATAAATCACGGTCAATTTGTAGCACTTGTGTTTCATGCTGCATGTAGTATATTTTTGCCGAAAAAGACGGATATAACACAACATATAGTAGTAATTCTCGGCGGTCAAAACTCGGTGTTATTTATCAAAACTACATTGAAAAGATACTAGTTCTATGTGAGCATGTTCCGAAAATCCTTAGTATCACCGTTTGGACTACAACCAACTAGGGGCATAACTTGACATAATTCTCTCCTTAATCTTCTTTTATTCTTTATTTGTATAGTTGTCTAACCATGTTCTGAAAATCCTTAGTATCCCCGCGAGGGGGGTGTCTCATTGGGCTGGGATGGGATGGGCGGGCAACGGGGGTGCTTTGGCCCTATGGTGCCCAATGATTTAGTAGAGTTTGGATAACATTTTGCGCCCCGCCGTAGTCAATTCTACCGTGCCTTTATTATCTATCTGGCGCAAAAAACCGGCGTGGTGGAGCTTGGCGCGTACGGTTTCATATTCGCCGCGTGATAGTATTTGGGGACACAGTGACCGGCGGGAAAAGGCTTTTTCATTAGCTACTACGTGAATCGCTAGTTGCTGTAGTTGGTGGTCGGAGATAGGCAAGTCCAGAAACTTCATGTGCGCTAAACGGCCGTGTTGCATCTCGGCTACTTCAATTTGCACCTCTTTAGGTGGGGTATAGTGTCTCTGTTTACGCGGCGGCGCGGCGGTTTCGGTAGTATATTCCTCGATAGTCCACAGCGAGTCGAGTTGACGGCTGATGAAGCGCCACAGCGCGACGGTGCTGACGCTGGAGAAGGTGAGCACCACCGCGGTCACGGTATAAGGACGCGCCCCGAGGTAGGCCACGGAGCCGGCAAGCAGCGCGGTGCAGACGCCACAGCCGACCGCGGCGCAGAGGGGCACCGCGAACTCACTCTCCAAGCTGGCACTGCGCCAGGCGTACTCCCGCCGTTCCAGGCGGTCCGGGGTCTCGAAGGTGGCGACGGTGGTATGCGCCTGCTGGGGATCCGCGGTGATGGTATGCGCGAATAGGTGCTGGTTACGCACATAACCGCGCTTGACTCTAACTGTTTTAGGAGGAGAGAATATATTCATCATTAGAAACCTCCGCGAGGCGCTGTAATCGTCGCCAGGGAGCGTTGGTGCCGCGTAGGGCTAAAGGACTATTCAGGATGATAAAAATGCTCCTGGTGGGCTTCTAGGACAGCCTGTAGCAAAGACATTTGTTACCAAGTCGGTAACAACTCGGTAATGCTTGGTAACAACTTGTTACCAAGTCTCACTTTCCGCGTAAACGTGCCGCCAGTTCGGCTCTTTGCGCGGGGGTGTACTCTTTTAAGATTTCCGCTAGCTCATCTTTTTCGGGTAAATGCGTTAAAACTAGCCCCTCAACGAATTCATTGGTCAGCAGTAAATGGATACAGGTCTTGATAACGTGGCTGATCGCCGTATCGTGCGCCGCGATCCAGGTTTCTAACTGTGCTTTGGTCTCCGGGGTGATGTGCCCCGCGATCAAGGTCCGCTTT
>CAZSIG010000067.1:2141-11245 GCA_964606195.1 uncultured Anaerolineales bacterium | reverse complement strand
GGCGCAATGGGAATTGCGCCCTGTGTCACGAGACGCGTAGGGCATTATCCCCATGACGCCCCTACCGCGTGCCGCGTGGCATGTCATTACACGCATAGACCCGAAGGGTTTTCCGAAACCCTTCGGGTCTGTCATTACCAGCGTGAATTATCCGCGCTTTATACCTGTATCATTTTCCTCCCTACATACGCGCTTCTACCATCTCGCGAATTTGCTCCGGGATTTGTTATGATATGCGGGAGTTAAGTAATTGAACTCACGGCGCGCTACTTGCAGATTCTCGGTGGCGTAGCGCAGCCACTCGCGCGGCGTCTCCTCGGGTCTTTTGAATTGTGCGGTCATATATCACCCTCCCATCTCTAAATAAATGATAAAGATAAAATGGATTTCCATCTTGCAGGTTAGCCGCCACTTCCGGCGGCTTGCGCACGATGAGGTCTACACCAAAAAGACGGTCTCGTAATAGCCGCTCAATCTGCAAGCGCATCTCGCGGTTTAGGCGATTGGTGTCGTGGACTACGAACAGATTCAGGTCGCTGTTCGCGCGCGCCGTGCCCCGCGCCCATGAGCCGAATAGAATAATCTTTTCTAGCTTCAAGTGCGTCGTTAATTTCTGTACAATATACTCAATTAGTTCCGGCGTGATCTGTTCCGTCTGTAACTTTTCATCTCGCTGCCATTCCATCGTCGCGATTACCTCCTCGCGAAATTATGGGCTCTCTCAAAGTCGCGCGGTTTGGATAATATGTCACCCTGAGCACCGCGAAGGGTCTCGTTTTGGTTCAACAACCGCGCTACTTGCCTCCTAAACATCAATTTGTACGAAAATGAGATGCTTCACTGCGTTCAGCATGACACTTTGAGAAAGTCCTATCGCGAAATTATAGCATGATTTGATTACGGCTGTCAACGCATCGCGCTATTTCTAGATTTCCGAAGTCTCCGAGACTTCGGAAATCTTATCTTTTACCCTTTCTTTTTTGTCCCCTAAGAATATGGTATAATTTCGGTGTTATGTTTCACGCTTCACATTTTACTCTCCGCATCACCCATAAAGCCAAATAATAGCAGCCCACCGCGAGCGCAATCCCACCCGCCACATCCGTGACCCAATGCTGCCGCGTGAACAGGGTCGAGAGCAATACGATAATAGTAAATATGCCGAACGGCACGCGCAGGCGCGGGCGCCAGCGACTGAAAAATAGATAGATCAGCACACTGTTGAAAGTGTGCCCGCTGGGAAAGGCGTTATAGGCGCGGTCTTGGGAATATATCAGCGCTATCAGCCGATTCGCCCAGTCGTCGCCCGAAATGGGGGGACGCGTGACGTAGACGGGATAAATGATGTAGATGACCGCGCTGACCAGGCAGGCGAGCACCCACGCGCCGATGAACGCGGCATAAGTCTCGTCGTCCATGTCGCGCCACGCCCACAAGACGCAGCCTACCCACCAGAACAAACTCAAGATGTACGGCACCGCCCATATCGCCCACAGCGGAATGTAATCATCTATAAAAATTCGCAGCGTCCGCCCCCCACTGACGGCGCGGTTAATCGGAAAATATATCATGGTCGCGGCAATCAGGACTAATAACATAATAAATCGCGTTCGTTTGGTTAAAGTCATGGACAGAATACTCCTTTCGAGGGCAAGGTGCGTCGCGCCTCAGCCGCCGGTGGCGCGCCTAAAAATCATCGAATGGCATTAGCCCCCTGTGAAATATAACACATTTATTGAAATTTTGTCAAAGGTTCCGTACTCTCGCCCTCCGAAGTCCTTGAGAATTTACTCCGATGAAAAAAGCTAACAATTTCCACTTATCTGATAACAATCTCCGCGCTATCTACGTCGCGATAACTGTGCTTACTTTTGCCGTCGCGTTTATGTGGTTGGGACTACAGATATACTTACCAGCCGACGGCAGCAGTGGCAAATTGAGCAGCTTCACCGCGCGCGGGTTCATGGTGCGCCGCGCGTTGACTGCGGCTACGCCACTCCGCGCGGGCGACGTTATCATCGCCGCGGCGGGCTACAGTATAGAGGAATGGTTGCGGGGCACCGCGTCCGTCCCCGAATGGCGACATGGCGCGGTGGTGAGCTACACCATCGACCGCGCCGGGCAAGAGCGTACCGTCTCGGTCACGCTGACGCGGCTGTCCATCGGGGAGATATTACAAGAGGAGTGGACCGTCATTGTCATAATACTGGGCATGATGGCGTTGGTCTTCTTCATCGCCTGGCAGCAGCCGCGTGACCGCGCCGCGCAGTTGTTGTTCGCCGGTGCCTATTTGATGATTGTACACCTATTTCGCGATTTCGCCGATTTTCAATTCAGCGCACTGGCATACCCGCTATTCTTCTGGGGCGCGGTGCTCTTCGAACACTTGACCTTCGCACTCTCCGTATCCTGCATGATCCACGCGCTGTTCATTTTTCCGGAGAGAAAAGAGATATTGCGGCGCTATCCACAACTGCTCTGGATTAATTACATCGCGGTACCGATTTCGATCCTCATCGGTGCCGCGCTCGCCGGAGATTCACTAGCCACCGGATTGGGCGCGAGCGACCGCATCAGTGTGCTCGTTGCCGGTATTCAAGTGGCGTTCGGCATCGGCAGTGTGGTACACAGCTATTTCACCGCGCGCACCCCGCGCGCCCGCGACCAGATTCGCTGGTTCGTCTGGGGCACCGTGTTGGGCGGCACGCCGTTGATAACGTTGTATTTTCTGCCCATTGCCCTGCGCGGACAGCCCATCATAGCCTACGAAATCGCCGCGATTCCCATGTCGTTGGTGCCCATCAGCCTCGTCATCGCCATCACGCGGCACCAACTCTTCGACATCGAGGTCATCATCAACCGCAGTTTGGTGTACGCGACGCTGACCGCGATACTGCTCGGCGTCTACGTCGGTCTTACCAGCATTCTGAGCCGCGTCTTGCCGCTCTTATCGGGCGCCGCGCCGAACTCGACCATCTCGTTTCTCTCTACCATGAGCCTCGTCATCGTATTTACCCCCGCGAAGAATTGGACGCAGGAGCTGATTGACCGCACCTTCTACCGCAGCAAACTCAGCTTTCAGCGGCTGCAATCTGAGATAAACCGCGAATTAGCCACGACGTTAGTATACGATGATTTGGATTACCTCTTAACCCAACTGGTGCCGCAGCGTCTGGCTATCTCCCACGCGCACTTGCTAGTGTTAGATACCGCGCATCAACAGTATCGCGCGGCGGACTATACGCTGTCCCAGACCGCGCCGCTGGTGCGGCACCTACAAGCGGAAAATGATGCCGTAGTGGTGAGCAACGCGGAGGACGAACTAGCGCGCTGGGTCGCGCCGCTACGCGAGTGGCAGATTGAGTTGTGTATTCCGCTGAACGTGGGGGGCGAATTAGTCGGACTGTATCTCTTTGGGTGCAAGCTCTCGAAACAGTTCTATAGTCGCGATGAAATCCGCATTCTGGCGGCGTTGAGCTATCAAGCCGCGGTCGCGGTGGAGAATATCTTGCTCTCCCAACGACTGGCGGCGCAAGAACGCATCAAGCACGACCTGGAGATTGCGCGGCAAATTCAGGTGAGCCTGCTGCCGCTCGCCGCGCCGAGTATGCCCGGCTTGGACATCGCGGGGATGTCATTGCCGGCGCGCGAGGTGGGGGGCGATTTCTACGATTATTTCGTGTTCGCCGAAGGGTGTTTGGGCATCGCGGTGGGAGATGTATCGGGCAAGGGGATTCAAGCCGCGCTGATGATGTCGTTGTCGGTGGGCATGCTGACGACGGAGATCCAAATCGAGATGGCGCCCGCGCAGCTCTTGACCGCGCTGAATATGACCCTGCGCCCGCACACGAAGCGGAACCGTATGAATACCGCGCTGGGCTACGTGATATTGGAGAGCGCCATTGGTGCCGCGCTCACCGATAACCGCTGGAACATCTACGCCGCGAACGCGGGGCTGCTGTCGCCATTATTGCGAACTAGTGAGGGAGAAGTGCGGTGGATCGAGGCGGCGGGCTTGCCGCTGGGAATGATGGAGGGGATAAAATACGCGGAATTATGCGAGACATTGGTGCCCGAAGATGTGTTACTGTTATGTAGCGACGGCATCGTGGAGGCGCAGAACGCGCACGAGGAGCTGTACGGCTTCGAGCGGTTCGCGGTGTGTGTGGCGCGGGCGCCGCGCGGCAGCGCGCGAGAGATACAGGAGTGGATATTGGCGGATGTGCGCGAGTTTGTCGGCGGCGCGGAGCAGCACGACGATATGACGGTGGTGGTGGTGAGAGTGATGAGTGAGGCGTGATAAGTATAAACAATGTATTAGGACTTACGCAAAATCGTACTATACGGCTATAGCTCCCCGCGAGCTGCCAGCTCGCGGGAAGCTTTGTTTCTCATTTGCTCTCCCCCCCAATTGATGGTAAACTAGACAACTATGCGCATAAACGAACGGATAAACAAACGCGGCGTCATCCTCATAATCATCGCGCACTTCATCTTGGGCATCGTGTACAGCGCGGTAATCCCCATCTACGAGGCGCACGACGAGACCGGACACTACCCCTACGTCCGCTACCTCGCCACGCACCGCGCCTTTCCCCCCATCGGCGGCGAACTGACCGCGTGGTTCGACGAGGCGCATCAACCCCCCCTCTATTACCTGCTCGGCGCGGCGGCGACCTTCTGGATAGACACCGCCGATTATCAGCCGCCCGTGATCAACCCACATGGCTTCAGCGGCACCGGGCGCGGCGGCTACAACCTCATCGTGCATACCGATGCGGAGCGATTTCCCTGGCGCGGCGCGGTCTTGGCAATTCACGTCGCGCGCCTCGTCTCGGTCATCATCAGCACCGCGACGGTCTGGGTGATTTACCTGATCGCGCGAGAGATTTTCCCCGCACGGCGCGATATTCAGCTTGGCGCGACCGCCATCGGCGCGTTTTCGCCGCAGTTCCTCTACATGGGCAGCGTGGTGAACAACGACGCCCTGATTATCCTGTGGGGCGCGGTCATCACCTACTTGCTGGTGCGGGTGGTGGGCAGCGCGTCGAATTGGCGCATGTGGGTCGCAATCGGATTGAGTCTAGGCGGCGCGCTGCTGACCAAAAACAGCGCGCTCGCTTACGTGCCTTTGATTGGCTTGGTATTGGGCATCGCGGCGGGGGTCAAAGAAGGCAAATTAGAGCTTAGGAAGTTAGAAATTAGAGAATTTTTGCGGCGGTACATCGCGGCGGGAATAGTTACGTTTGGCACAACCGCGGTGGTAGCCGGCTGGTGGTACGCGCGCAACATCGCGCTGTACGGCACGCCGCTGCCCGACCGCGCCGCGGAGAACCCGATTACGAAGACGCTCGCGCCTCTCGCGGCTTCGGCGCGCGAAGCCGCGTCGCGTAGCTGGATCGGCGAATTGGTCAGCCACACCTTTCGCACCTATTGGGGCGCGTTCGGATGGGGCAACATCGTCTACACCGACACGTGGATCTACTGGCTACTCGCGCTGCTGAGTCTGTTGGGCGTGCTCGGCACGCTGTGGTTTATGTGGCGGCGCGGTACACAGGCGCAAAACCTGCGGCTGGCGGTGCTGTTCCTCACCATAGGCGCCACTTTCGCGCTGCCGCTCTACCGCGCGGTCTACTTCATCGATCCCTATCTGGTGCCGGGGCGCTATCTACTGCCCGCGCTCGGCGCGATTAGTGTGATAATTGTGGTGGGTTTAAGTAATATCCTTCCCTCTAACTCCCCCCAGAGGGGGGAGAATAAAACTTCCCCCCTTTCGGGGGGGATAGAGGGGGGGCGTAGTCTCCTTTGCATCATTCTCGCCCTCGCGTTTTTCGCCCTCGCGCTGATTACGCCGTTCCGCTACATCGCGCCGGTCTACGCGCGTCCGCCGCTGCTGCATCCCGATGACGCGCAACTTGCCAATCCGTTGTATCTCAACTACGATAATAAGCTGGTGCTGCTCGGCTACGAGGTGGATAAAACGCGGCTGCTGCCCGGCGAAGAACTGCGCGTCACGCTGCTCTGGCAGGCGGTCGCGTCGATGGAACATAATTACACCATCGGCGTGCATATTTTGGGCCAGCGCGGGCAATCGCTGGGCAAGCTGGACACCTTCCCCGGCAACGGCAACCTCCCGACGACGCAGTGGCATGCGGGGGAAATCATCAAAGAGACCTATCCGCTCGAACTATCCCCCGATGCACTCACCCCCGCGCTGGGACGTATCGCCGTCGGCGTCCACGATTACCGCGTCGACGACGAGGGGAATGTTTCCGACCGCGCCCTGCCGACCTACGACGCGCAGGGAATGCGTACCACCGCGACTTTCGGGCGCGTGAAACTGTTGGCAGAATCGCCGCGTACCTATGAGGTGGATAATCCGGTCGCCTACAACTTCGGGAATGCAATCGACCTGATCGGCTATAAACTGAGCGCGTCTGAATTGAACGCGGGGGATACGCTGCTGGTGAAACTCTATTGGCAGGCGCGAACGAGTATTGAGCGTGATTACGCGGTATTTGTGCATCTTACAGGGCGTTATCCCCATAACGCCGATGACGCCAATATCGCCGCGCAGACCGACGAGCCGCCGCAGCAGTTGGGCGAATATCCGACCGGCATCTGGGACGCGGGCGAAGTGGTGCGCGACGAACACGCGGTCGTTCTGCCCGACAACATCGAGGTGGGAGAATATCGCGTTGTAGTGGGCTTGTATGATAAAGAAACAGGAGCGCGGTTGATGGTGACGGATGATAACGGGCAAGAGCTTGGCGACAGCGTGGAGCTTGAGGCGATTGAGGTGAAGAAATGAGCACACCGGCGTACCGGCAAATGAGCAAATCAGCAAACTCGCAAACTCGCAAATTCGCGGGTTTGATGGTCGCGGTGGGGTTAATCGCGGCGGTTTGTGTGCTCGTCTACACGCGCGTGCTTATACACACGGGGCCGTTGGGGTGGGACGAAGCGACGCACGCCCTGTCCGGCTACCGCATCGCCCGCGACCTGCGCGCGGGCGACGTCGGCGCGCTGATCGCCGACACCAAAGGGCAGTTGCTCTACCCCGCGACCTTCTCCTGGATGCAGGGGATTTTCTTCTTCGTTTTCGGCACGAGCACCGTCAACGCGCGCTTGTTCAGCCTAATCTGCTTCGCGTTCGCCCTACTGCTCATGTACGTGACCGCGACGCGGCTTTTCTCCACCAATGGCGAGGTAATCGGATTCGGGGCATTGGCACTAGGTGTGACCGGGCGATATGTGCTGGAGATCGCCGCGACCTCGATGCGCGAGATGTCGCTCATGCTGTTGATCGTATTGTTCCTGTTGGCACAAATTGGAATAGCGCGCACGCGCCGCCGCAGGTGGTATCTGCTGGCGGGAATATGCGCCATCGCGATTATGCTGGACAAATACAATTACGGCGTCATAGTCATCGCCGCGGCTCTGGCGATAGATGTGGTGGATATAATCCTGACGCGCCGCGCCATAGCCACCGGTCAGGTCTCTATGCCCGCCGACGCGGTATCAACTCCTAGATGGTTGTGGAAAGCCGCGCTGCGTGAGGCGCGCCTGAGACGTTCGCTATTTTTTATCTATCTCCCCACCGCCGCCGCCGCGCTGCTGTGGTATCTAGTCGTCTTCGAGGGCAGCCCGAAGATGCTCATGTTCTCGCTCGCCTCCGCGGATGTGCCTTTCAAGTATTGGTGGTGGACGCCGCGCGCCTGGTTGTATTACCCGCGCGCCCTCCTGCGCGATATGAGCCTGTCGCCGCTGACCTTTTCGCTGTCGATAATCGGCTTCGGCGCGGCGTTCGTTGGTCTATTCTCCGCGCCCGTAAAGCGCCAGCGCGCCATGACGCCGCTGCTCCTCACGTTGGGCATCGCGTTCGGCGCCCTCACTTTTCATCCCCACAAGTTCGCGCGCTTCCTAATTCCATTTTTGCCCGCGTTCTGGCTCTTGAGTGCGTTCGGGATGCTAGAAGCGTGGCGTTGGCTGCGCGGTAGATTGAGTAATCGTTGGAAGCTTGTGTATGTCGACGCGGGGATGGCGATATTGCTGGCGATATTGATTTTGCCCAGCGCGTGGGGGCTGTATGCCCATCAACTCCGCCCCACCGGCTACGCGGGCATGGCGGTTGACGAAAAAGCTGAGGTGATAGAAGGGGTGCTCGATTTTCTGCGTGATAACGTGGATACGGCGCGTCCCGCGATCCTAATCGGCACCTTCGCCGAACTAAGCCCGCATCTGATTGAATGGAGCTTTCGCACCGCGGCGCTGCCGTATCGCATCTCCTACGAACCAGCTAACTGGCCGCCGGGCGCGGGATATTATAAAGTGCGTCTGAACGAGTGGCTCACGGAGCATCGCGATTGGCAGGTAATCACCGTCGAGGTCGCGACCGATTCGCCGTTCTATAACCTTCACGATTTCGCGTTCTACAACGAGTGGAAACAGGATTACGTGCGCGAGATGGAAAATCGCGGGGATTACGCGGTGCGCGCGGCGCGTTCTTTTCCTGAAATGGGGGTCGCGGCGCGGATTTATGAGTATCGAAGATGATTGCGAGAGAAGAGTAATGAGGAAAAACTAATGAGTAGTGGTAAAGAAATAAATGATAGGGAAAAGTAATACAATAATTTAACCACTAAGAACACCAAGAGCACTAAGAATTTTTCGGTCAATGATGTTCATACGCGGTCAAAAATTACCATACGGAGCAATAATTGCCTTAGTGTTCTTTGTGCCCTTGGTGGTTGAATAGTGTTTATTTTGACTATCACTTACCATTTAACCACCACCAACCCACTCTCGCCACAACCCCTCCCACCAATTTTGCGGCGTCGGCGTCGCGGTCGCGGGGGGAGCGGCAGTCGCGGGCGGGGTGTCAGGAGTGCGCTGCACCACGATGATCGCCACATCTCCCGGTCTGACCCAATTCAACTCCTTACGCGCCAGATTCTCCACGAATTCATCCGTCTGCACGTACTCCTTACGCTCCAATAATTCCTCGTGGCGCGCCTGTTCCTGCTCCACCTCTTGCTCCAACTGCGCTTCGATCTGCTGTAGGTGATAATTATCGATCACCGTCGCGCCGAAATCTATGAACA
>CAZSIG010000067.1:0-2041 GCA_964606195.1 uncultured Anaerolineales bacterium | reverse complement strand
CATCTCCAGCGCGAGGCACAACTGCTCGCGCGTATGCTGTGGCTCGATCACCGCGTCTAGGTGTCCCTGATTAGCCATCTCAATGGCTGAGAACCGCTCCTCACCGTGGCTCGCGGCGAACACCGCTGCAGGCCACGCCCAAGTCAAATCGGTGTGCATTCCCTTGCTCCCCATCATCACGTACCCCGCGCCGTACGCGCGGCGAACTACGACGGTCAACTGGGGAACGGTCGCCTCGACGTAGGCGTACGCGATCTTCGCGGCGTGGCGCACCAACCCCAGCCGCGCCTGCGAAACCTCGTCCGAGAAGCCGGGAGTATCCACGAAGGTCACGATGGGAATGTTGAAGCTATCGCAGAAACGGATGAAGCGCGCGATCTTATCCGCCGCGTTGATGTCGAGTATCCCCGCGTTGACGGCGGGCTGATTTGCCACCACCCCCACCGTCATGCCCCCCAATCGCGCAAATTCCACGATGGCGTTCGGCGCGAAATCCGCCTGCACCTCCAACTCGCTCTCAAAATCGAGAACGCGGCACAGAATCTCGCGCATGTCGTAGGGTTCGGCTAAGTCGGTGGGCATTAGCTCATTCAACTCCGCCATTCTCTGCGCGGCGGGCGCGACCGGCGCCTCTCGCGGGGGCATCTCCTCCATATTCGGCGGTAGATAGCTCAACAACGATTTCACCAATTCCAGCGCATCTTTCTCCGTTGGGGGCGCGAAATGCACGACGCCGCTCTTGGTACTGTGCGGCTCCGCGCCGCCCAGTTCGTCAAAAGAGACATCCTCGCCCGTCACTGTCTTGATAACGCCCGGTCCCGTGATGAACATGTACGCGTTCTGTTGCGGCAGAATGATGAAATCGGTCAGTCCGGGCGAATAAACCGCGCCGCCCGCGCACGGTCCCAATATCAGCGAGATTTGCGGCACGACGCCCGATGCCAGAGAATTGCGCTTGAATATCTCCCCATAGCCGACCAAACCGCGCGGTCCCTCTTGAATGCGCGCCCCGCCCGAATCGTTGATGCCGATGATGGGGACGCCGATGCGCATCGCGGTGTCCATCATCTGGCATATCTTCATCGAATGTGCTTCGGAGAGAGAGCCGCCCAAGATTGTGAAATCTTGCGCGAAAACTCCTACCCTATGCCCGTTGACGCGCCCCATTCCCGCGACGACGCCGTCGCCCAGATATTTATGCTTATCCAAGCCAAACGCATCGACGCGGTGCGTCATAAACGTGCCGATCTCTTGAAAACTCCCCGCGTCCAGTAAAAAATCTAAACTTTCGCGCGCGGTCAGCTTCCCCGCTTCGTGTTGGCGGGCGATGCGCTTCTCGCCTCCACCCAAGTGCGCCTTTTCCTGTAAATCGCGCAACTCCTGAATCGCTGAGTTTACCGCCATTGGTATCTCCTTTTTCTCTTTGGTTAATCGCGTGACTAATGGTACGCTGCTTTTCCTGATTTACGCTGATTTTTATATTCCGATCTAGCTATCTGACAGTTTGCTGTCTCGCGCCGCGTACCCCGTGAGTGAACTCACGGTTGCTATGAGAAACGCGCTGAAGCGCGTTATGCCAAGTTCACTCGGCGAACAGCGGCGCGGGTTGCAGGGGTAATTTGAAAGTGGCAGGTAGCTAGTATTTCGATTAGCAAAAGCCGCGCCACATCCCTCAAAATCTGCGGAAATCGGGTCAATCCGCGTTATTCGCGTTCAATTGTAATAATACTCTAACTCACTGTAGATTGCAAGCGAAAAGAGTCGCTCAGCAACCGCGCTGTTCTTTAACTACAGTAGGGGCGTAGCGTGCTACGCCCGTTTGCGCGGAGTAGCGATGCCTTTGCGCGCCGCGTGGTTTTGCGGCAACGGATAGGAAATTTGGGCGCGAAAGGGGCGTCTGGGGGCAAGGGGAAACAGGTGCAACACGTTGCGCCCCTACGAGATGATGGAATATGCGTCAACTTAAATATAGACCGAATTTACATCTGTGCTCTAAGCCCCCGTCCGCGGGGGCGTTTGGGAATAGGACGATACTTTGCGC
>CAZSIG010000066.1:0-11286 GCA_964606195.1 uncultured Anaerolineales bacterium | reverse complement strand
TAACGCTCAGGTCATCGAACTCTTCGAGCAGGCCGGCGCCAAAGCGGAACAAACCGGCGCGCACACCCGCCTGCGCATCCCTCCGGCCATCATTGACAAGGTGCTGGACAGCGCCCCGTCTACGGTGATCCTGGGGGCGCGTGACGCGGATAACAAGTTGGTCCTGGACGCTCACGAACCGCGGGTGCACTTCGTGAGCGGGGCGGAAACCAACGTCTGGCTGAAGGTCGAGTTCGACGGCGCCGTCCCCCGTTTCACCCGCGAGGAAGGGTCGATAACGCGTCTGGGCCGGGCGGCGCACCTGTGCGAACACCTGGAGCACCTGGACTCTTTTATCCGCTGCGTCAACATTCGCGATCGGGAAGTCACTGGCGCCAACAAGGACGTCAACAAGTACCTGATCAGTCTGAACAACATGACCAAGCATGTACAGGCCGGGTTGACCGCGCTGGACAAGCTGGATGACGTGCTGCGCCTGGGAGAGATCATCGCCGGGGGGCGAGAGGCTTTCCAAAAGAACCCGGTCTTGTCGTTTATCACCTGCGTGATCAAAAGTCCGTTGCAGGTTGTGGACGACACCGCCTCCAAGGTGATCGAGATGGCGCGGCGGCGCGCCCCGGTGGTCATCTCGGTCTCTCCGATGGGAGGCGCGACCGCGCCCTTCGACGAATTTGGCATGGTGGCGCAGGTCAACGCCGAAATCCTGGCCGGTGTAGCTATCAGCCAGTTGGCCGCCCCGGGAACACCGGTGCTGTACGGCAGTGTGCCGGTCAGGACGCGCCTGGATAACATCAACGATATGTACGGTGCGCCGAAGTTCAATCATTACAATCACGACTGCGCCCAACTGGCGCGCTACTACGGTTTGCCGTGCTATTCCACCGCCGGCGTGGGCGACGTGGACGTGCCGGGGATTCAGGCCACGGTCGAGAAGATGCTGACCTTGACGTCCGTGCCCTGGAGCGGAGCGCAGTACGTCCATTACGCCTTTGGCCTGTTGGAACGTACCAACGTGTTCTGCCCGGAGCAAGCCGTTATGGACGACGCGCACATCGGCATCGTCAAGCACGCCCTGGCCAGCCCCAACGTTAACCAGGACCGGCGGCGGGAGGTTTTGGCTACGATACGCGAGGTGATGCAGACTGACCACAAGACGTACATATATCATTTGCCGCTGCCCACCCGCGAACCGGTCTACGTGCGGTATCCATTGGAGGACGAAGAGGGCGGCGCGCTGCTGGCAGCACATCGCCGTTATCGAGAAATCATGGACCGGCCGCGCCGCCGGCTGCCGGCCGAGGCTTTGGAAGAGATCCAGGCCAAAGTGCCCGGCATCTTGCCTCAATCACTAACAGCCTGATAAGGAGGAAATAGTATGCGTAAACTAAGTCACGAAAGGCCGGGAATCCCGGCCGGAAGCGCCGGCTCGTTATACGAACCGTTGAGCGAGGGCGACGTACACAAGATAGCTGAGGCCGCTTTGGACATATTGGCCCGGTCCGGCATGGCGGTCTATTCGCCCACCGCCTTCGAGGCGTTCAAAGCCGCCGGGGCCGAAACCGACGCCGACACGCGGCGGGTGCGGCTGCCCAAAAGCCTGGTCGAGGACGCCATCACCTCTAATCCGGCCCAGATCACGCTGTACGCGCGCGACGACGACTACGATGCCGTACTGGAGAAAAACCACGTTCACTACGGCACGGGCGGGACGGCCATCTACGTGCTCGATCCCGACAGCGGCCAGCGTCGGACCTCGACCTTACAGGACGTCATCCTGAACGCGCAGCTGGTGGAAGAACTGCGAAACATCCACGTCTTCACGATCAACGTCTTTCCGAACGAGATCGAGGAGCGCGACCACATCGACGTCAATCGCTTTTTCCACTCGCTGGACAACACCACCAGGCACGTGATGGGGGGGCTGTATTCTCTATCCGGCTGTCGCCGCGTAATCGAGATGGCGGAAATGATCGCGGGCGGCGCCGAATCTCTGCGGGAACGGCCCTTTGTATCTTTCATCACGCTGCTTATCAGCCCGTTCAAAATCGACAAAACCTACGGCGAAATGACCTGCCACCTGGCCCGCAAGGGCCTGCCGGTGGTGGTGCCCACCGAGCCTATGTGCGGCACGACCGCGCCGGTCACGCTGGCGGGCAATGTGCTCACCCACGTGGCCGAGACGTTGGGCGGCATCGCCATGGTGCAGTGCGTGAACGAGGGCGCGCCGGGCATCTGCGGCAGCGTCGGCTCGATAAGCGATCTGAGAACCATGGGCAACCTGGCCGGGCCGATAGAGCGGGCCATGATCAACGCGGCCGTGGCTCAAATGGCGCAGTATTTTGAGATCCCGCTGTACTCCACCGCCGGCACCACCGACGCCAAGACGGTCGACATCCAGGCTGCTTACGAGAGCGCGATGTCCAGTCTGCTGGTGGCGATGTCCGGCGCGAACTACATCCACGACATCGCCGGTTTGATGGAATTCGACCTGACCGTCTCTTACGAAAAGCTGGTCATGGACAACGAGATTTTGGGGATGTGCCAGCGCGTCTTGCGCGGCATCGAGGTCAATGACGATACGTTGGCGACCGACCTGATCATCGAAAAAGGCCCCGGCCAGGACTTTCTGGCCGAACGGCACACGGTGCACCACATGCGCCAGGAGTTTTTCAGACCTGGACTGGCCAACCGCGAACATCGCGAGAATATGCAGCCCGATAGCGACGCCCTGGCGCGGGCCCGCGCTTTCGTCCAACAGGTGCGCGACGCGGAGCGCGAGAGCTGCCTGCCGGACGCAGTGCGCGGGCAGGTGCTGCAAGCGTTTCCAGAAATCAAACGTTAGAGGAGAGGAAAGGAGAGAGTATGAGTCAGACTGAATGCATAGATAATCACGAACAGATGGAAGCCTATACCGAAGCGGTCAAAAGTGGGCTATACGCCAAAAAATCCGGCCTGGTAGGCAAATACGATAACGTCCGGCGTTACTGGGAGGACGAAATCACGCGCCATTTTTTGTATCCACACCTGCGCAAATTGATAAACTATCGATTGTCTGCACTGCGGCGTTTGCGCATCATGGACATCGGCTGCGGCAGCGCCGACGGCTACGAACTGTTGATGGGGATTCGCGACCGCGAGGCCAATTTACAGGATTCTGAGGTGGATCTGCTGACGCCCGAGAGGCTGGGCTTATACTACGGCATGGACTTGAACGAGGATCTTTTGGGCCAGGCCGAGGGGTTATACTGCCGCAATCCCAAGATGGTGTTCGGGCAGGCCGATTTCACACAGGGGCTGGCTCTGTGGAAGGACAACAGGCCCTTTGACCTTTACTTCTCGTCGTATGGTACGTTTTCGCATCACAACGAGGACGAAACGATCGTCAATCTTCTGAGCGATATAGCCCGCCAAACCCGCGAGCATTGCTTGATCGTGTGCGATTGGCTGGGGCGCTACAGCTACGAATGGCAAACGCTGTGGTCGAACGACGTGACGGAGAATCGCAACATGGATTACGTGGTGTCATACATCTACGAACCGGAAGAGCGGGAGCAACGCCGCGACGAGTTGCAACACCTTTATCTCCGGCTGATGTCCCGCCAGGAAGCTGAGAGCATCGTCCAGCGGGCCAGCCGGGCAGCCGGGGTGGAGATCGAGGTGCTGGGCTTTTACGACCGTTCGATCTTCACCGGGCGGCACATGGACACGACCGAATATAATCCTTACGCCCAGCCCATTCGCCAGGCGGTCAACTCGTTACACGAATGCAACATGCGCACCGACCTCAACTCCTTGATTGTGAATTACATACCCAGACCGGGCTTTGAATTCATCAATGAGTACTTCGAGCATTTACAGATGTGCTGGAACACCCTGATACAGTACGTGGGGACCCTGTTAGTCTCTTACGACGAGGACGAGAGGCGTTACAGCAAGGACTTGCCGCCGATCCCGGCCTCTTACCCGCCGGTCTTGCGGGCCATGATGGAACGTATGAGGCAGGTAGTCGAAGGGGTGGGCTGGCTGGGCCTCGGTCTGCCGCGTGAAAATGTCATCGAACCGCAGTTGGGTTACGCCCTGCGTCATCTGGTGACGAACTTGCAGCAGGGTCGGGGCTGCGCCCATGGTTTTATAGGTATCTTCGAGGTGAACAAGCAAAAATAAGCGTGAAAGAAGACGCGAGTTGTCGGATGACGTATCGAATGGGGTAGTGCTTAGAGCTTTCTCATTATCGCGAGGCAAGGTGACGGGCACTTGCGTAATACAGCCCTATATTCAAGATAACTGCTAAACCAAGCTATTTCCACCGTTAAACCGCGCCGTAAGTACCCGTCACCTGACTTTGAGAAAGCCCTAGTGCCCGACCAAGCCCCAGCAATTCTCATTATGGCCTTCTTTGTCTAGCTTGTCCCTATTTTAGCCCAGAAGTAAGACCTATTTATCCCATTTAGTCGCAGTTTCTTGTACTTGTGCGATCCTTTCAACCCACAGCGCCTTCAAAATGAGAATGGCTGATCAAGCCCTTGAAGCGGCTGGCGCGACGCGTCCTCCGGTTCGCGCAGCAGGATTTGAACTGTGCGCTGCGCCGCCAACAATGTGCTGTGGCGCATGAGGCCCCACACAACTATCGAGCCGCCGTAGAAGCCATCGTGCGAGCGCTCAAACACCCGTTCCGTAATGGTAAAGTGCCCGTGCGGGGTATAGGGCTTTCTCAAAGTCGGACAACCTCCCGCAGGTTCACCCGAAGTAGCCGCGCTCAGCATGGTTATAGTTGTAGCGCGCTATATTTCGGCAGGAAAATCAAACCTGCGGGAGGTTTTGGCGGCGCGGTTAGTACTTGAGAAAGCTCTAGCGGGGTAAGCCCCGCGGGAGTATGGTGTTGGTGGGGGGTGCTGTAATGAACAATGTGTGCCAAATCCAGCGCTATTGGGTTCGCCAGAGAGCCGAGGCAGCCCAGAAAACGGATCAAAGAGCAGCGGAACCCGCCGAGGGTTCTCTTTTGACCTCTTTTTTGCCCGCTCTCCGAGCGTGATTAGCGGCGCGATGTTGCTCTAACCTGACGTTATTTCAGGAGAGTCTTTGATAAATTTCCAAATATAAAACAGAGAGAGGTAACTGATGATAGAGAAAAAACCTTTTGGTAATACTAAACAAGTGAGCACGCGCACCATCTTCGGGGCTGCCGCGCTCTCCATGGCGAATCAAGAAGAGGCTGACCGTACATTAGATGTGCTGCTAGAATACGGCATCAACCATATCGATACCGCCGCGACCTACGGCGATTCGGAACTGCGTATTGGTCCCTGGATGGCGCGGCATCGCCAAGACTTCTTCCTGGCGACCAAAGTGGAGGAACGCACGTATCAACCCGCCCGCGAACAGTTTCAACGCTCGCTGGAACGATTACAGGTCGACCGCGTCGATTTGCTGCAACTGCACAACGTATCGGAACCCGAAATTTGGGAGACGGTGTTCGGCGCGGGCGGCGCGCTGGAGGCGGTCATCGAGGCGCGCGAACAGGGTTTGGCGCGCTTCATCGGCATCACCGGACATGGGATACAAATTGCCAGACTCCACCTGCGCGCGTTGGAACGCTTCGACTTCGACTCTGTGCTGTTGCCGTACAATTACATGATGATGCAAAACGCGCAGTACGCGGCGGAATTCGAGAGTTTGGTGGCGAAGTGCCAGGAACGCAACATCGCGGTGCAGACCATCAAATCGTTGGCGCGCGGCGCATGGGGCGATAAACCGCAAACGCGTAACACCTGGTACGAACCGCTGGAGGAACAAGCCGACATCGCCCGTGCCGTGCACTGGGTCTTGGGGCGCGAACAGGTTTTCCTGAACACCGTCGCGGATACGCACCTGCTGCCGAAAGTATTAGACGCCGCCACGCGTTTCCAAACCGCGCCATCTGATGACGAGATGCAAGAGATGGCAACGCGGTTGAATATGAAGCCTTTGTTTACGTAGGAAAGAGTTTGCCACTAATTGCACGAATTTTCACTAATTTTTGTTCATTCGTGTCAATTCGTGTAATTAGTGGTAAAAAACCGCGTGTTAAGTTGAACTTATAAGTTCACAAAGAACTTCTTAAACACTCCGCGCGGTGTGTGTTATCAAATTCACGTTTCACGTTTTACGCATCACGTTTCACTATGGGCTTTATCATGGACGGCCTCGACACCGAGGCATACGACCGCAATTACAGCGATAGAGAATTGTTAAGCCGCATCATCGGCTACTTTCGTGCGTACACGCGCCAGGTGCTCGCCGTCGCGGTGATGATTACGTTCAGCTCCGCGTTGGGCACCGGCGCGCCGGTGCTGATTTCCAAAGCCATCGACCGCGTGGCAGAAAGTCCGATTACCAGCACCATCGCGCTGATGGCGGGGGGCTTGCTGCTCGTCGGCGTCGCGGCGTGGACATCCAACTACGTTCGACAATTGTTCTCCGCGCGCGTCACTGGCAACGTCGTCCTCAATATGCGCGAAGACGTATTCAACGCGACGGTCAACCACGACCTCTCCTTTTTCGACGAGCACCCCTCCGGCAAAATCGTCAGCCGCGTCACTTCCGACACGCAAGATTTCTCCAACGTCGTCAATCTCGCACTAGACCTGTTCAGTCAAGTCTTGCTGGTCGCTATCCTCGCGCTGTGGTTGTTCACCGTCAGCGTTCGTTTGACACTGTTGATGCTGGCGATGACCCCGCTCGCGGCGGCGGTCGCGCTCAGTTTTCGCAAGATCGCGCGCACCGTCACGCAGCGCGCGCGCCGCGTGACCGCCAAGATCAACGCCCAAATTCAGGAATCGATCAGCGGGATCGTCGTCGCCAAGAGTTTTCGCCAGGAACGCGCTATCTACGAAGCGTTCAACGCCAATAACCAACAGGCGTTCCAAGTAGGGCTGCGGCGCGGCTTGACGCTCAATACCATCTTTCCGGCGGTCGTGAGCGCGTCCGGCATCGGTATCGCCGCGCTGGTCTACGCGGGCGGCTTGGCGACGCGCGACGGCGCGGTCAGCCCCGGCGATTGGTATCTGTTCATGCAGGGCGTCGGTTTTTTCTGGTGGCCGATGCTCGGCATCGCGTCGTTCTGGAGCCAATTTCAGGATGGCTTATCTGCCGCCGAGCGCGTTTTTGCCCTAATCGACGCCGAACCGCGCGTCGTGCAAATTGCTGATGAGCCAGTGCGGGAACTGCGCGGCGAGATAGAGTTTCGACACATGAATTTCAGATACACGGACAAGGAGACGGTGCTGGTTGATTTTAGTCTGAAGATCGCCGCGCGTGAGACGGTAGCGTTCGTGGGGCATACCGGCGCGGGCAAGAGCAGCATCGCCAAGTTGGTCGCGCGGTTTTACGAGTTTCAGGGCGGCGAACTGTTGATTGATGAGCGCGATGCGCGCCGTCTGAACTTACAGCAATATCGGCAGAACATCGGCATCGTGCCGCAGGAGCCGTTCCTGTTCTCCGGCACGGTGGTGGATAATATTCGCTACGGACACCCCGAAGCGACCGATGAGCAGGTCCGCGCCGCGGCGATGCAAATCGGCAAAGGTGATTGGATCGCCGCGTTGTCGAATGGGCTAAATACCGATGTGGGGGAGCGCGGCGCGAGCCTGTCGATGGGACAGCGGCAGTTGGTCGCGCTGGCGCGAGTGGTGCTTAAGGCCCCCGCGATTTTTATCCTTGACGAGGCGACCGCAAGTGTAGACCCGTTCACCGAGGCGCAGATTCAAGAGGGCTTGGAGACGATTATGCGCGACCGCACCGCGATTGTCATTGCCCATCGCCTCTCCACAATCAAGAACGCGGACCGCATCATCGTGGTGAAAGAAGGGGAGATTATCGAGGAAGGAACGCACGATTCGCTGTTGGCACAAAGGGGACACTACGCGGAGTTGTATAACACCTATTTTCGGCATCAGTCGCTGGACTATATCGAAAGTTTTGCGAAAGAGACGTAGTTTAGTTGCCCGTCACTTTCTGAAGTGATGAGCGACTTGCCGCGTCAGTTTTGTGAAAAAGGAGGTTATATTTTTAGGCTCTACGCGGATTTGTGGGGTAGGGCAGGTTTCCATACCTGCCGTTGTGGGTGATAGATATAGAACGGCGGCTAAGAAAGCCGCCCTACGTAGGCTAACTTTTTCAGCGGATTTAGCCGATTAAGCTGATAAAATCGCGTTCATTTGCATTCATACGCGGTCATACAAAATCAAAAACCCGCTTCATCTGCTGACTTTCCCCTTTTTTCAGTAGACTCAGGTTATATTTTTATGGATAAATACAGAAAAACCAATCTAGCGTTATGGAACGAGCGGACGGAAATCCACGCGAAATCGGAATACTATGACGTGGAGGGGTTCAAGGCGGGCAGAAATTCGCTGCATTCGATTGAACTTGAGGAGTTGGGTGACGTGCGCGGGAAATCGCTGCTGCACTTACAATGTCATTTCGGCATGGACACATTATCTTGGACGCGACTGGGCGCGACGGTGACCGGCGCGGATTTTTCGGATAAGGCGATAGCCCTAGCGAAATCGCTGAGTGAGGAACTGCATATCCCCGCGCGGTTCGTGCAGACAGATATTTACGAACTGCCCAATGTGCTGGAAGACGAATTTGACATCGTGTTCACTTCCTATGGCGTGCTATGCTGGCTGCCGGACATGCCGCGCTGGGGTGAGTTGGTCGCACATTTTCTCAAGCCGGGGGGAACTTTTTACATTGTGGAATTCCATCCCACGATGTATATGTTCGACGACGCGGAGGAGATCACGGAGTTGCGGGTTGCTTATTCCTATTTTCACAAAGATGAACCCGATATGTGGGAAGTACAAGGCACCTATGCCGACCGCGAGGCGCCGACGACGCAGAATAGGGAGTATGGGTGGACGCACAGTTTGGGCGACATCGTGAACGCCCTAATCGACGCGGGCTTGCGCATTGAGTTCTTGCACGAGTTTCCGTACTGCGCGGATAAGATGCTGCCGATGATGGAGCAAGACGCGGAGGGGTGGTGGAGATTGCCGAAGTATGATGATTATCTGCCGCTGATGTTTTCGCTTAAAGCGACCAAGTGATGGCTTGACATCAGGCGCGGTTATGTCGTATAATCTTACTATAGTACTGAGTTGACTGACTGATTTAGCAGTGGACACAGATTTACACTGATGAACACTGATATGGCACTGGTTCAGTTAGATTTGATTCTCTTTAGCCATGCTCCTAGCCCTCGTCCGCGAGGGCGATATGGCAACTAATCTGCGCTCAACGCCCCCGCGGACGGGGGCTTAGAGCCATTTGGGCTGACATCCAATTTAACGGAACCAGTCCCGCTGATGTTTATGAAGGCCTAAATCAGTGAAAATCTGTGTTCATCAGTGTCCCCTTCACCGCGACGCAGTGCAGGGATTAAATCTGTCAGGCAATCAGCCATGATACAATTATGGTAGTTTTACCACAGAGACACAGAGAACGCGTAGTTTTGTCTACTGTTTCTCTGTGTAAAAGATGACTTTTCGAGAGGAGGTTAAAAATGGCTAACGACAACAAATTACGCCGACAAAACGGTATGCTCGCGGGGGTTTGTGGGGGCTTGGGCGCGTTTCTAGGGATTAGTCCGTGGTGGTTTCGTATTCTTTTTCTCTTTCTGGCGCTCCCGGGCGGCTTGCCGGGACTGCTGCCCTACATTTTGCTCGTGATAATCATTCCGCCGAAACGCAAGAGATGAGCGCGGCGCGGCAGCCATGCGCCGCGATTGTGACAAGTATAACAACTTGCATTTATTCGCGTTTTATGCTATCATCATAATCGGCTGGTTAGGTGTTTCATCAATTACCTCCTTTTTGAAAAGGCTCGCGGTTGTGATACCGCGAGCCTTAGCTTTTTGGCTGTGACGATTTTTTTGTGACAAGTCGTACAATTTGCTACCACGCGCCAAATTCGATGTATTCACGAAACAGTTTCATAAGCTTTCGCGTATTCTCCCCCGGTTCCCCCTGCCCCACCGTAATATCATCTATTCGGACTACCGGCATAATCTCCTTGTTACTGGCGCAGATAAAAGCCTCATCCACCGCAGAAATCTCAGATAACGCAATGTCGCGTTCGACGATCTCAAAATGTTTTTGAGCCAACTCAAGTATCACCTTCTTCGTCACCCCCTCAAGCACGTTGTCGCGCGGGGTTATCAACTGATCACCGCGAAAGACGAGGAAGTTCGTCGTAGTTCCCTCTAAAATGTGCCCATGCTGATCAACGTACAACGCTTCGACCGCGCCAGTAGCTCTAGCCTCTCGCAGTGCCAAGATCGCGCAGATGTAATTGAGACTTTTCGCGCTGGGTAAAAATCGCTCCATCGCGACCGTAATCACCTTAGTGCCACACTCGTAATATTCTGCCGGATACGAATGTAACGGCGCGACGATGATCGCCAAACTGGGATCACCCACTGGCGTGATCGCGTCTTCGGAGACGCCGCCCGTCACCAATACGCGCATTCTCGCCTCCGGCAAATCATTTCGCGCCAGAGTCTCCAAAATTATATTTTCTATCTCCGCGGTTGTCCAGGGCATTTCAATTCGCATCACGCGCGCGGAATTTTCCAGACGTCGCAGATGATCTTGCAATCTGAACAGCCTTCCGCGATATGTGCGCATGAAATCGAACACGCCGTACCCACGCACTATCCCTAAATCGTTGAGCGGCAAACAAGCCTTATCTTTGGAAACGAACCTGCCGTTGACGTAATAAATCAATTCCGACATCGTTGCGATCCTCCTAAGTTTCTTAAAATTGGTACAAAAGTCCCATTGACAATTATAACCTACTCTGGTATTATTGGGATAGAAAGGTTAAGTAAGTTCCTCCTAATGTTTGGAAAAAAGCGACTCTGCGGCGGAGAGTCGCTTTTTTTCATCTCCTATGTTGTAACATTTTTCACGATATGCCGCGAGGCTATTAGACTTGTTCCTAAATAAATTTTTGCACAGTTAAACGGTTTTTCTGGACGCGGATTCACGCGGATTTTCAGGATTTAAGCTATTTATCCGCGTGAATCCGCGAAAATCCGCGTCCTATTTCCTGCATAGCTTGTTAGGGAACAACTCTATTCCCCTTCCGCTAAAATCTCTATACCCTCGATCACTATTCGCGTATCTACCGGATTATTCGCGTCGTCCAGGACAGGCAGCCGTTCCATCGTTTCAAGATTGTACATGCCCACCTCAACCCGATATTCGCCGGGGGGCGCGTCCACGGCGATCGGGATGGCGTAGG
>CAZSIG010000065.1:2641-11311 GCA_964606195.1 uncultured Anaerolineales bacterium | reverse complement strand
CAATCGTGCCCACATTCAAATGCGGCTTCCCCCGCACAAATTTCTCTTTTGACATTTCAACTCTCCTTTTTCGCTATTCAACCATTCAATTCAAGCAAAAATTATTAATTACAGTTATCTGTGCTATATATTTTCAATTCTATCTTTGGATACTTCCCCATAATGATCGAACTCCATCGTGAAAGTACCCAGCCCGCGTGTCATAGAACGCAAATCGGTAGCATAACCAAACATTTCCACTAAGGGCACCTTGGCATCTATAACACTGATACCATCTCCCCGCAACTCCATACCATCAATCTGTGCTCTCCGCGCCCCTAAATTACCCATTACATCCCCAACAAATTCTTCGGGAGACTCAACCTCAACGCTCATCACCGGCTCAAGTAATACCGGCTTAGCTTTAGTCATACCTTCTCGCACCGCTAAAATCCCTGCCATCTTAAATGAAATCTCAGAAGAATCTACTTCATGGAATGAACCGCCAACCAGCGTAGCTTGGACATCAACTAAGGGATAGCCCAATACACCACCACTCTCAAAAGCCTCCAACACACCTTTCTCTACCGCGCCTATAAAATCCTTCGGTACCTCATCCCCCTTAGCCACACTTTCAAACTGATTACCTGTTCCCTTTTCCAGAGGCCTTAACTCCAAAATGACATGACCATACTGTCCTTTTCCACCTGTCTGGCGAATAAACCTGCCCTCAGTAGAGACAGCCTGCGTTATTGTCTCTCTATAAGATACGCGGGGTTTGCTAACCTTAGCTCGAACGTTAAATTCGCGCCGCACTCTCTCTGTTAGTATTTCTAAGTGCAACTCTCCCATACCCCAAATAAGCGTCTGACCAGTATTATCATCCACCGTTACCCTAAAAGTAGGGTCTTCCTCTGCTAAAGCATGTAAAGCACTACTCAACTTATCTTGATCAGCTTTTGTACGCGGTTCAATGGCTACTCCAATCACAGGTTCCGGAAACTTGATCGTCTCCAACACAATGGGATTATCAGGATCACATACTGTCTCACCAGTAAAAGAGAACTTCAACCCAACTACCGCCGCGATATCCCCTGCCCCAATTTTATCAACATCATAACGCGCGTTTGACTGAACTCTCAACAACCTGCCTATGCGTTCTTTGCGTTCACGAGTAGCATTTAAGACCTTTCCCCGCTTCACTAACTCACCGGAATAGACCCTCAGATAAGCCAAACGTCCCACAAACGGATCAGAAATAATCTTAAATACTAACGCAGCTAACGGTTCATTCGCGCTAACCAAGCACTTCCTCTCTTTATGGTTAACAGGATCATAACCAACCACAGGGGGCACATCCAAAGGTGAAGGTAAATAATCCACCACTGCATCCAGCATAGGCTGAACCCCTTTATCCTTAACAGCCGCGCCACAAAAGACAGGTACAATTTTAGAACTCAAAGTCGCCCTTCGAATGGCACTCTTCAAATCCTGAACCGAGATGTCTTCACCTTCAAGATACTTTTCTACCAACTCATCATCAACATCAGCCACAGCCTCGATTAGTTCCAGCCTTCGTCTTGCTAATTTTTCTTGGTACTCAGCCGGAACATCTTCGATTACCATCTCTGCCGGATCATCGCCTCGATATAAAATGGCCTGTTGCGCTATCAGATCAATAACTCCGCGAAAATCTTGCTCGCGCCCCACAGGCATCTGCATCGCAATCGCGTTCGCTTCTAACCGCTCCCGAATAACCTCAATGGTTTTGTAATAATCAGCGCCATTCCTGTCCATCTTATTGGCGAAGCAAATTCGCGGAACATCGAAACGATTCGCCTGCCGCCATACAGTCTCAGATTGTGGCTCAACTCCGCGTGTCGCATCAAAGACAACGACTCCACCATCCAACACCCGCAAAGACCTTTGCACTTCTGCCGTAAAATCGATATGTCCGGGAGTGTCTATAAGATTAACCTGATAATCACGCCAGTAATAAGACACAGCAGCAGCGACGATCGTAATCCCGCGCTCACGCTCTTGATCCATCCAATCAGTAAGTGTAGACCCATCATCTACACTTCCGATGCGATAAACCTTCTCATGATGAGCATGATACAACAAATGCTCCGTCAAAGTCGTCTTTCCCGCGTCGATATGGGCGACAATCCCAATATTTCTTATTTTTTCTAGCGGGACCCGATTATCCATCACTACTCCCTAAATAGACAAGTTCTCAAATCGCGTAACTTTAAAAATCTACTTATCCCTAACTACCACCGGAAATGAGCAAAAGCTCGGTTAGACTCGGCCATGCGGTGAACATTTTCCTTACGCTTAATCGTCTCTCCCTGATTATTCGCGGCATCCATCAATTCATCAGCCAGCTTCTGTGACATAGATTTACCCGGTCGGCTACGCGCAGTAGTTACCAACCAACGAATAGCCAAAGCCATACGCCTTTCAGGAATCACCTCGATCGGCACTTGATAGGTTGCTCCACCAACGCGCCTTGGTCTCACCTCTACCATCGGTGCAGCGTTTTTCATAGCCAATTCAAAAATTTCCATAGGGGGCTTATTAGTACGCTCAGCGATTATATCAAAGGCACCGTATACTAAACGCCTTGCTAAGCTTTTCTTTCCTTTAATCATAACTCGATTGATAAACCGAGCCACAACCTCACTACCATATTGGGGGTCCGGCGCTATTTCTCGCCGTTCCGCTCGCGCTCTTCTCGACATACCTCACCAAACTCCTTATTACAACGCGTAAACTAACTTTCCTTCGGTTTCTTAGCTCCATACTTGGAGCGCCCGCGGTTTCGATCTCCTACTCCTGTGGAGTCCAATGCCCCACGCACTATATGATAACGAACACCGGGCAAATCCTTAACCCTACCACCGCGCACCAATACTACAGAGTGTTCCTGCAAATTGTGTCCTTCACCGGGAATATACGCAGTCACTTCCACACCATTGGTCAATCGCACACGAGCAATCTTGCGTAGCGCGGAATTAGGCTTTTTAGGTGTCATTGTTCGCACCAACGTACAAACCCCGCGACGCTGAGGACTACTTTTTTGCAACCGCTCCGTCTTATTTTTCAATGCATTATAAGAATAGCCCAAAGCTGGTGCTTTGCTCTTTTTCGGTTTGGATTTTCTTCCCTTCCTAACTAATTGATTAATAGTCGGCACCTTACCCTCCTCGCGCTCTTTACCATTCTTCAAAAGCGTAACGTAAAAAACTCTCTAGCCCCAGAGTTAGGGCTGGAGAGTCGCTAGTACCTTTTATTCGCGTCAACTATTAACTGACTGCTACTAGCTTAAAAACCACATCAATTGTAAAGACATCCTCCCAGTCAGACAAAATGAGAAATCTGCAAACTAGCACACTTCCCAAGCCTTTTTGGAAATCAATTGTCGCTTACCTTACAATGAATATTGCCCTTGCAACACTCTCAAATCACAAAAAGAGATTCTACCACATAAACCTAATAATGTCAAATCCACTCCTTCAAACCTAACAACCTAATAAATCAGTATATAAATGCTAATAACCATAAATGAACGCCAATGATCGCATTTAGGTTACCTGCCATTCTTATCATAAAAACAACAGGTAACCTAAAATACAAACCCAAACTAATACCAATTTCGATCTTATCTGCTTCCCCTAAAACCGCGCCCTCTTCTACGCCCAAGTCCCAAATCCAATCCTAAGACAGGTAATTGTTTCTCCTCTTCCTCTTTACCAAACTGTACCCGTTCATCCTTTTCATCAATAACCTCTACAGCCAAGCCCAAACTCTGTAATTCACGCACCAGCACCCGAAAGGATTCTGGAACACCTGGATCTACGATCTTCTCCCCTTTCACTATCGCCTCATACGTCTTTACGCGTCCTGACACATCGTCCGATTTCACTGTTAACATCTCTTGCAAAGTATATGCCGCGCCATAAGCTTCTAGCGCCCAAACTTCCATCTCGCCGAAACGTTGTCCACCAAATTGAGCCTTCCCCCCCAACGGCTGTTGAGTTACCAATGAGTAAGGGCCTGTAGACCGCGCATGTACTTTATCCTCTACCAAATGTGCCAGCTTCATCATATCGATGATTCCTACCGTTACAGGCTGATCAAAAGGCAGTCCCGTTCGGCCATCATAAACAATCATCTTGCCAGAGGTAGGCATAGGTATTCCTCTATTACGGCTGAATATTATAGAAACTTTGGTAATTTCAGTATCATTCAACTCATCTAAAGTTAGTTCTGTCCAATCCTCATCGCGACCTAACCACTCACGTATACACAAGCCACGTAGTGTAACCTCAGCTCCATCTTTAATACCCAGCAACTGTGTTTGTTCAGAAAATTGTAACAAGTCATCAAAGTTATAACCGCGATCTTGTAACCATTTACACAGGTATTCCCGTTGCGCCACGTTAACGTGCATCAATCCTGCCGCGTCCTCAGCATCTCCACCTAACAAATAGTACACATATAAACAAGCAGCCGCCACATCATTATTGCTAAAATCTGTGGTAACACCTGCCCTATCCTGTAGCCACTGCTTGGCGTCCCTAGTAGTTATCCACTTTCGAGCAGCCGCGATAGCCTCGTGCCACGTTATATTTTTAATACAAGAAATTAGAGTTTCCGCTTGTAAATGATGTTCCAACCAAATTTGTAGACACAGATGTATGATTTGTTGATCAGCACTATGCTTTTCTTCTCGCGTACGCGCATCATCCTCAAAACTAAGAAGTTCCTTAGGATTATATCCTCTCTCACGCAGCCACATTCTCAAAGCAGTACGTCGTGCTGTTATCGGCTCTTCCTTCCATAGCCGCGCATCTTCTTCGGGCAACAAATACTCTAAATATAACAACCTCACTTCATCATCGTTCCACAAATCATCAGGGTCAAGTCTCTCTGTTTCTTCTAACCAAGCAAAGGCGCGTTGTTTCAGTTCTTGCCATACCCAATCTATCAACCAAGCACGCGCCAACTCTGCCATAATATCATCTTCCCTAGCACCATCGAATACAGGTGATACTGCACTAAAACCCAATCTCTCAGCCGCCCAACCTAAGTGTGTTTCCAAAACCTGTCCAATATTCATACGTGCAGGTACACCAAGAGGATTTAAGATTATTTCTACAGAGGTTCCATCTTCCAAAAAAGGCATATCCTCCACAGGTAATACTTTGGATACTACACCTTTATTTCCATGACGCCCCGCCATCTTGTCACCTTCGGTAATCTTTCTTTTCTGTGCTACCATAACTTGCACCATCTTATCCACACCTACGGGCATATCGCGATGCTCTTCCTGACTGAACTCTTTCACATCCACTACTTTGCCGCGTTCACCGTGGGGTAACCGCAGAGAAGAATCTTTTACTTCTCGGGCCTTCTCACCGAAAATAGCGCGCAACAATCGCTCTTCTGGTGTGAGGTCTGTTTCTCCCTTAGGGGTAATCTTGCCCACTAAAATATCACCGGGGCTGACTTCGGCACCAATACGAATGACCCCTCCCTCATCCAAATCGCGCAGGGCATCCTCGCCCACGTTGGGTATATCCCGCGTGATTTCTTCTGGCCCCAACTTAGTATCTCGCGCCTCGACCTCGTGCTTCTCAATGTGAATTGAAGTAAAACAATCCCTGCGCACTATCTCATCGCTCAATAAAATCGCGTCCTCGTAGTTTCCCCCCTCCCACGACATAAACGCCACCAGCACATTTTGTCCTAGCGCCAATTTCCCCTTGTCTGTGGAAGAACTATCCGCGACCACTTGTCCAGCACATACCCAATCCCCCTTATTCACCGCAGGTCGCTGATCAATACACGTAGATTGATTAGAGCGATTATATTTACGCATTGAATAGACATGCTCACCGCTCTCACCCAAAACCACTATTTCCTCGCTGGTAACACTAATTACCTCGCCATCTTCCTCCGCGGTGACAACCTGCCCTGAATCTATCGCTGCTTGCAGCTCCATTCCTGTCCCTACAATAGGATGCTCTGGCACCAGCAAAGGAACTCCCTGCCGTTGCATGTTAGAGCCCATCAATGCGCGGTTAGCATCATCATGTTCCAAAAATGGTATCAATGCCGCGGAGACGCTGACAATCTGCTTTGGAGATACATCCATAAAGTCTACATTATCAACTGAAGTCATAGAAAAAGACTGTCTTTGCCGCACAGAAACTCGCTGACTCACAAAATGACCATTTTTATCTAGTAGGGCATTTGCTTGGGCAATGGTATATTGATCTTCCTCATCCGCAGACAAGTACCTGATATCAGAAGAAACGTAAGGCACAATTTCGAATTTCTCTTTCGGCAATTGTACCAATCTTTCAGCCAACGCTTCATCTATCAATGTTCCTTCTTCAGCTATTACCTCTTTGGTAGTATCATCCATCACCGCGCGCCGCAAGGTCTGCCCAACTAATTTCTTCGCGGCTTTACTATCATTGTATATCACATTGATCACCCGCCGATATGGAGTTTCCACAAACCCATACTCGTTAACGCGCGCATATGTTGCCAAACTACCGATCAATCCGATATTTGGTCCTTCAGGAGTCTCAATTGGGCAAATTCGTCCATAATGGCTGTGATGTACGTCTCGCACATCGAAACCAGCACGTTCTCGTCGTAATCCACCGGGGCCCAAGGCACTCAATCTCCGTTTATGCGTCAACTCGGATAAAGGATTAGTCTGATCCATAAATTGGGATAACTGGCTTCCACCAAAGAACTCTCGCGTCGCGGCTACCACCGGGCGAATGTTGATGAGACTAATCGGCGTAATCTGTTCGGGGTCGCGAATACTCATTCGCTCCCTAACAACGCGCTCTACTCGCAGCAACCCTATCCGTAACTGATTCTGAATCAACTCCCCCACCGTTTTAGTGCGACGGTTGCCCAAGTGATCAATATCATCAGGCCGCATAACACCGTTATTCACTTCTATAATACGCGCCACAACCTTAATCAAATCGTTACGAGTTAACGCGCGATATTCCAATGACATTGAAATCCCTAGTCGTTTGTTTAATTTATACCGCCCAACCTTGCCCAAATCGTATCGCCGCGAAGAGAATAACAAAGTCTGCAAAAATGACTCCGCGTTCTCAGGTGTAGGAGGATCGCCTGGTCGCAGCCGCTTGTAGAATTCTATCAGCGCTTCTTCAGCCGTTTTAGTAACATCACGCTCAATGGTCGCGGGAATATAGCGATGTTCCTCATCATTATCGCAATAAGCGAATATCTCTTCCAGTTCCTCATCTGTGCCCTCATAAACGTTGTATGCTCCGCTACATTCATGAGGAAAAGAGGTATCCTCAAATCCCACGATCAAATAACGATCATCTTTTCGATTTTGACACGTTCCGCAACTACATATATACCAACCACACTCCGGACATATATCGTTGATTTCTGAATCCAAAGTATGAGATTCATCGCGCCAGCAACGATGGGAATATCCCTCCAATTCGCGATTTATCAACCGTTTTGTATCTTCACGTACAATCGCTATCTGCGTCTCTGATAGATCCGGCCTTAAATAAGACTCGCGGGCGCGATTAATCCACCATACGCGCTCTGTCACCAAACGATCCAATAACTGACTTCGTTCTTCCTCTGACATCGCCTCCCAAGAACCTACTTGTCCCCACAAATCTTGCCACGCCTCGCGATGCGTATCGAAATCTTTGCCTCTAAAATTATAAGCCAACACAGCACGCATGAACACCGTCAATGGAATCTTCCGTTTACGGTCTACTTTGACAGATAGGACATCTTTTCGCGATGTCTCAAACTCCATCCAAGCCCCGCGATTAGGAATTAGTTTAGCCATGCACAATTCGCGCCCAGTAGACCTATCCTCATCCACTGTAAAGTAAACCCCAGGCGACCGAATCAACTGACTAACTACTACGCGCTCTGCACCGTTAATGATAAAAGTACCTTGCTCTGTCATCAAAGGAAAATCACCCATAAAAACATCTTGTCTTTGTATTTCCCCAGTCTCCTTATCTAACAGTTGTACCTCTACCCACAGCGGCGCGGCGTAAGTCATCGCTCGCTCTCGGCACTCTAACTCCTCATACTTAGGCTCCCCAAACCGATAATCGCCAAACGACAGTTCCCATCTCTTATTAAAACTAATAATCGGCGAGATTTCATCAAACAGTTCGCGCAACCCGGACTTTTTAAACCACTCAAAGGCCTCTGATTGTACGCGTACTAGGTTAGGAACCCCCATAACCTCTCGTACAGTAGCATAACTTTTCTGATTCAGCTCCAAGTTGGGGCCATTCGCCATACTATCTAAGATAACACCCGCCATTACTTACCTCCGCGCCAAAAATTTAGTAACACAGTCACTCCGCTTATAAACAACACAAAAAGGCAGCATCCACCACCAGCGAATGCTGCTTTCTCACAATAAATTCACAAATCAAAAACTTTTGTCATTATATCCAGTGTCAAAGTCGGGGCGAGAGGACTTGAACCTCCGACCTCACGGACCCGAACCGTGCGCGCTAGCCGGTCTGCGCTACGCCCCGTCCCAAGAAAGGCATTATACTCCATTTTAGTATATTTGACAAATCGAGATCATCGCGGCGCGCTCATCAACAGATTCTCACGTCGTATCACGCGCGGTTG
>CAZSIG010000065.1:0-2541 GCA_964606195.1 uncultured Anaerolineales bacterium | reverse complement strand
ACCCAAATCTACTCTATACTCAGCCCACTTTACCGTTGCTTGTAGAGAGACGCGCCGATTTACAAGCTCTTGAACGTCAAATACCTCAATGCCATCGGGCAATTGAGGCTGTACATTCTGCCAAAACTTCGCGACCTTCATCTCCTCAAGTAACGTTATGTCCAAAAACTCCGTACAACTCGTATAACCTACGGGCAACGGTATCGCCACAGAAATCTTAGGGTGCGGGTTGAAACCGCGCGAATAGGCTAACGGTACATTAGCACGGCGTAACACTCGCGTCCATACTCGCGTTAAATCCAGATGCGAAATGTATTTTATCTCTTCTCCTTTACCAAATTTCACTCTTAGATGTATAGCCATCTGTTCCTTTTCATATATCAGGTCGAAAAATTGAACTAAATAGTATATCATAAAGTAGCAATATTTAAAAATTGCACCAAGTAGCAAAAAGTGATATAATAGAAGCCTACATAACTATCCTCTGTTAGTCCGACAATGCTATGATCCTCACTATCTACGCGGGGTCACAAATACCGCGCAAGTGAAACATCACGAACTTTCCGCGAACAAATTTTTTTTAACACCGTAACCTTCGCGTTGTCAAAGTAGACAAGGGAGGTGAAACTCCAATGAAACCACATATTGATGACGTAACCTTCGGCAGCATAACCATCGCGGGCGAAGAGTACGACTATGATGTAATCATTCGCCTCAGCAAGAAGGTCAAAAAACGCAAGAAAAAACTATCTAAAAGAAAATACGGCACTTCCCATTACCTCTCACTGGCAGAAGCCAAGCACATCTATCAAAAAGGCGCGAAACGGCTCATCATCGGAACCGGTCACCATGATAAACTACGTTTATCCCCCAAAGCTGCCAAATACCTAAAAAAACACAGTTGCGAAATTCAGCTTTTTAAAACCCCACAAGCTATGCGCGTGTGGAACAAAACGCCAAATGATAACAAAACTATCGGTTTGTTCCATACAACATGCTAACCACAAAAGGTGCGAAAATAATCATCACCTGATATCATACGCGGTCATATATATTCATTAAGGAGGTAAATATGGCAAGACTCCCCAATGGACGAGTACTTCCCGGTAAACTGTTCATTGTTGAAGGAATAGATGGCTCCGGCAAAAGCACACAACTGGACTTACTACGGAAATGGCTAATTTCACTGGGATATTGCGTCGCGTTCAGCGAATGGAACTCTTCCCCCATAGTCAAAACTACAACTAAACGCGGCAAAAAGAAAAAAATGCTCACTCCCACTACATTCAGCCTAATTCACGCGGCAGATCTTGCCGACCGCATAGACAAACAAATCCTCCCCGCGCTCAAAGCTGGCGCGATAGTCTTAGCTGATCGCTATATCTACACCGCCTTCGCCCGAGATGTGGCACGCGGGGTCAACCGCAAGTGGGTACGCCAACTATATGATTTCGCCATTCAACCCACCGTCCCGTTCTATTTCAAAGTTCCACTCAAAGAATCTATCAGACGCATCATGACCGCGCGCCCCAAGCTCAAATATTACGAAGCCGGCATGGATTTGAATCTGAGTGATGAGCCTGAAGAAAGTTTCCGCCTGTTCCAAAATCGTATTCTAGAAGAGTATGAACAGATGATAGATGAGTTCAATCTAACCGTGATTGACGCGACACTTCCTCTAGTAGAACAACAAGAAATCGTACGCGGAATCATCGAGCCGCACCTTGCTGGTGTACTTAGAACCAGTCCAAGTTGGTGGCGCAAGGAAATAGAAGAACCTCAAATGTCTCAAACAGAAGAACAGACGAAAGAATCAGAAGATGACGCGGGAGAGTGATCAATGAAAGAGATAAATTTTTACGGAGAGGGATTACCTAACTTTGAATACAAAGAACTACCCGGACATTTAATCGTACTAGAAGGTACTGATGGCGTAGGCCGTTCTACTCAAATAATAATGCTGCAAGAATGGCTCGAAGCAAACGGCTACGCAGTCACTTCCACAGGGATGAAACGCTCAAATCTCACCAAAAAAGGCATTAACGCCGCGATGGCAGGTCACACACTCAATGATATCACCCTGAAATTATTCTACGCTACCGATTTCGCAGATCGGCTGGAGCGCCAGATCATACCCGCTCTTCGCGCGGGGTTCATAGTTCTAACAGATCGATATATCTACTCCATCATCTGCCGCGCACTAGTGCGCGGTGTAGACCCTACCTGGATTCGTAATGTCTTCGGCTTTGCCCTTGTCCCCGACAAAATACTTTACCTGCAAGCCGATCTAGCCCATCTTATTCCCCGTGTCCTCAACGCTCGCGGATTCGACTATTGGGAATCGGGCATGGATTTCTTGCCCCACCGCGACTATTTCGAGAGTTACGTCGATTACCAATCACGTCTACTTGCTCAGTTCGATGCGCTGGCAAATGAGTATAATTTCACCCGTGTCGACGCGACACGCCCTATAAAAGAGGTCTTTCAAAATCTCCTCGATGAAATTGTCGAAGTTATTGCCGATGCTAAACTAGCAGACCC
>CAZSIG010000064.1:0-11343 GCA_964606195.1 uncultured Anaerolineales bacterium | reverse complement strand
AGCGCGATTACGCAGGGACAATCGTAGCTGTGCAGTTCTTTGACCTTCGCGGTCAACGCGGGGACTAGCGCGGCTCTGGTTTTGGCAATTAGGATGGTCTCCGCGTCACTTTGCACCGCGCCTTCCCACCAATACAGGGAATTCATGCCATCAACGATGTTCACACACGCGGCTAGGCGGCTCTCGACCAACGCCTTGCCGATATGTGCGGCTTCGTCCGCGTTTTCGGTGGTGATGTAGACGATGTTCAGCTTGTCAAGCTCGCGCCGCGTGGCTAACTGTTCGCGAAGTTCGCCGAAGGTGATGGTATTGCAAATGTCCAGCGTGAATTGCGTGCGTTGACTGTCGAGACTGGCTGTCGCGCCCTGTAGAATGGCGGCTTCGTAACCGCGCGCGAGCGCGCCGCGATAGGAGGAGAGTACGCAAAACTCGGCGTAGAAGCCGACCACTACCGCGTAGTCCGCTTGCAATTGTTGGAGAACATCATGCAGATCGGTCTGCCAAAACGCGTCGTGATGCCGCTTGGAGACTTTGGGATCATCGGGGTGATAATCCAACTTGTCATAAAGCGCGTACGCGGGGGTGCCGGGTATTTTGCGGGCGGAGATATGTTGAACGAAGGCGATCGGCAGGTTGTTCGCTCTGAATAGCGCGATGGCGGAGTTGATGACCTCGACCGCGTCATAAAACGCGGGCAAATTGGGATTATCATCACCGAAAAATCCATTTTGAACGTCTACTACAAGTAATAGTGGTTTCATTTTCACCTCGTTATTTGTAGGACACTGATTGATACAATTCTCACTAGAGTTGTTCCCTAATAAGCTGCACAAGAAATAGGACGCGGATTTCCGCAGATTCACGCGGATAAATAGCTTAAATCCTGAAAATCCGCAAAAGTCATATTCGCGGCGCGCTAAAAAACTACCCCGAAAACTCTGCGCTCTCCGCGCCATCGGCGGTGGAATTATGCTGAACGTGCATGAGGCCTACTTCAACTAAATTTGCGCCGCGTCAGGGTGCCGAAGAAAAATTCCAGAAGCGCGATGATGACAATGAAAATTACATTTACTATGAGCGTTAAACCGAGCGCGTAGGCTAGATAAGAGATGATGATTAAGATAGTCAGCGCCAATTCCAGCGGAATCTGGGGAATGCCCCAGAAGAGATAGATGATCCCCGCGATGATGCCACACAATATCAGGAATACCCCCCACGTAGTGCGATCGGAAGAGCTGGGTAACATGGCGTTGCTCACCGCGAAGATCAGATAAAGCCACAGCCACAGGTCGGGGGTATCGATTCTACTGCGCAACGCGGTCAGCACAGTCAGTAAATCGGGGGGGTTAGGCACGTTGAGGGTTTCAGAGAAAGCAGAATCTATCGGTACCGGCAGATCAAAGGCGAAATGGGCAATCAGCAGGATCACCGCGCAGCCGCCAAATATCGGCGCGACACCGATGAGACTGGTGCGAATCGGATCAGTCTTCACGGTCTGCACGTTCCCTAAGATGAACTGATTTCCTTTGCTCCTTTTAGGCAGCAGCGGAATGGTGACTTTGTCGATTTGCACGAAGAGTAACTGTGCCATTAACCAGTGACTCAGCTCGTGAACGATCGTCCCCGGTAGCATGATGAAATGATAAAGTGACAGCATCACGTTTTGATTTTGCACCAACAGGAACGCGGTGATTTGTATATGATAGCTGATCCATTGTTTCATCAAAATCAATGGGGGTAAGAGCACAAAGAGCCAGACAATTGGCAGCCAGTCGATTAGAGATAATGTTGTCAGTTCTGTAGTTCCCATAATCAAATTCCCCCCGCGTAGGGGCGTCACCGCGTGATAATCGTTCTATTTGGCTATAGGTAGTGTGAAGTAGAATGTGCTGCCTTTATCTAGCACGCTCTCCAGCCACATGCTGCCGCCATGTGCCTCGACCAGTGCTTTGGCGACCGCGAGACCTATACCTGTACCTCCTGCCTCTATAGATAGTTGATTATCGGCGCGAAAAAATTTATCGAATACGGCTGGTTGATCCTGAGGTGCGATGCCGATGCCATTATCCTGTACCGAGACCTGGACGAAGTCGTAACCGTTTTCGAGCATTTCACCGATGCGGGCGCGCAGTTCGATTTTACCTCCCTTCGGAGTGAATTTGCTCGCGTTATCGAGCAGTTGAGCGATAATCTGTGACACTTTTTCTTCATCGCCGCGCACTGTGGGTAGCGTCTCAGGGAGGTCTAGGTTGAAATGTAGCTGTCGCGCTTCGAAACGGGGGCTTAACTCGGTGAAAACCTTGTCTATCGCCTGATTTAGATCGACCACGGAGATGTCCAGGTCAAATTTGCCTCTTTCTACGTTGGATAAATCGATCACGCGGTTGACCAAGCCGTTCATGCGCCCCGCGTTTTTACGAATTATTTCGATAAATCTTCGCTGCTGCTCATCCAGACTCCCCGCCATTCCCCCCAGCAACAGATCCAAATAGCCCAAAATGCCTGTCATCGGCGTGCGTAGTTCGTGCGAGATGCGTGTGATGAACTTCGATTTCAGTTCATCGGCGCGAATGAGGCGTTCGTTCGCCGTTTCCAAGTTGTTGATAAGCTGCGCCTTCTCGATAGCAATAGCCGCCTGATTGGCGAACGCCACCGCGAGATCACGCTCTCGCGGAGAGAAAACATTATCCCTGGCGCGATTATCCAAGTAAATCACGCCGATAGTCTGGTTTTGAACGCGCAATGGCACACATAGAATTGAACGCAAGCTATAGTCCGCTACACTTTGCATCTTTTGGAAACGCGGGTCTTCTTGGGCGTTAAAAGTCAGAATGGCCTCACCAGTGTCCGCGGCGCGGTGCGCTACGCTCTCACTAATCTCCAATTCATATGGAGCGGCGTTATTGGGGTCTATGTTGCGGATGACGCGGAGAGTCAACTCACCTGTCTCATCATCGATCATCATTACAAAGCCACGCTCGGCATCAGTGACCTCAACGATGATGTCCATAAGCAGATCCAGTTGCTCTTTCAGATCGAGCGAGGAGTTAATCGCTTGACTCACCGCGTAAAGCGCGGCAAATTGATTGCGTTCGCGGTCTTGCGCTTTGAGATTCGATTGTAATTGATCTGCTTCCTCGCAAATTTGCCCGAGAGCGTCTTGCGAAGTCATAATCATCTCGAAAGAACCTAGCAAATGTGTCAGTGCCTCTTTCACGAGACGAATATCTTTCAGTTCAGCTTCCGAGTCTCGAACACTTCTCCAGTAGCCCTTCATCGAGTGTTGGCTGCGGTGCAACATCTCATCTAGCAATTGTAGCTTGTGTTCGAGTTTTTTCGCATTATCTTTGATTTTCTCTATTCGCGAGCTTATCATAGGAATGCCCCCTTCGGAACGCACTGTTCCACCTATGATTCGAACTGTTCAATATTAAATAGCGGTCAGCGACTATCTTTCAGCGATCAACTTTTGACTATTGACTGAACGTCGATGGCTGACTGCTCATTCTAGGACATTGTAGCACAATCTCTGAGTACTGTCAATGACTATCTGCGCGGTCTGTAGAGCCATTTCATCTCAGAACGATATTCCCAAAGTTTGCAACGTCACAACGATAAGTGGTGCCAACGCGAGCGCGGGGAGGTAGTTCGCGACGCGAATTTTCTTGAGATCCAAGAGCAACAGCCCGATTCCCATGATCAGCAGTCCGCCTGTAGCAGCCATTTCTACCACCGCGGGAGTCTGCGCGGTTACGGTACCCAGAGATTGTCCGAAGAACTTCGCGAGGAAGCTGAGACCACCTTGAAAGCTAAACAATGTAAGCGGTGAAAACAATACACCTGGCCCCAAACTCGCGCCGAACGCCAGCGCGCCAAAGCCGTCGAGGACGCTTTTAATCAGCAGCGGTTTTGAATCCCCCACTAAGCCATCCATAATTGAGCCGACGACGGTCAGCGGGCCAACGCAGAACACCAAACTAGAAGTAACGAACGCGCGACTGATGGATTTACCTTCGCTATTTCCCGCGCCGCCGAATCTCGCCTCTAGCTGGTCTCCCAACCAATTTAATTTGTCATCGATGCACCACCACTCCCCCATGATACCACCAACGAGAATACTGCCCATAACAATTAAAATATTGTTGCTTTGCAATGCCATATCTACACCGATAGCGATTGTGCATAGTCCTAGCCCACTCATCATGGTTTCTCTGACTTTTTCGGGCAGACGATTGCCGATGAGCGTACCAATCGCGCCGCCGACGATGACAGTTATGATATTTACAATTGTACCAAACATAGTACTTTCTCTCCTTAAAAATAGAGTGTAAAGCTACGCGTCTCCAATAGCTAACTCATCTAACAGTGCGCGGTGACTCTCGCGCGTTATGGGATAGCGCCAAGCAAAGGCAATGGAGAGCAATAACAACGCGGTCGGCACAGGACCGACGAACAAGCGAATAGCTCGTATCGCCTGCGGCGGTTGTACAGGCAGCGGCGCGCTCGTGGTGGGGGTAATGTAACTGGTGAACGCTAAAGCCTGCCCCATCGCCCAAATCGCCACGCCGGTGCCCAGCTTTTGGAAAAATGAGGCAAAGGAGTAGAAAGATCCCTCACGGCGCTGCCCGGTCTGCGCCTGGTCGTGCTCGATGATGTCGGGAATCATCGCCCAGGGAATGACGAACGCGGTGGCGATGCCAGAGCCGGAGAGCGCCGCCAGCAGGTAAGCCAACCGTATCTGGTCGGCGCGAACGCCGGAGATACCCAACAGCACGACAATCCAACTGAGTGTGCCGAAGATGAAGGCGCGGCGTTTGTCCAGTTTACGCGCTACCCAGACCCAAAAGGGGATGAACAAAATCGCGCAGAATTCGGCGACAAGCACGAAGTAATTCGCCTGCTTCGGAACGCGCAGGTGATAATTGGCGACGTAAATCAGAACTGTTGACAGGATGTTCGCAGTCGTCCAACTGAGCAGGTACAGCCCCATCATCATCTGAAAGGGGAAATTAGTCAGCGTGGTGAGCAACGCGGCGCGCAGCGGCAGCGGTTCAGATTGTTCGTTCGACGCGTAGGGGCGCGTCACGCGAAAAACTACGAGAGGTGGCAGAATGGCGAGCAGTCCTAACCCAAAGCCCGTGATGGTGAACAACAGGCGTTTGTCCGCGATGAACCAGCCTAATATCGTGATCGCGATGATTGACCCCAACGTGCCGGAGATGTTGAAGGTCATACGATAGCCATTGAGCGAACTGCGCTCGTCATAGTCCGTAGTGAGTTCGGGCGTGAGGGAGTTGTACCCGACGTGAACGCAGGTGAACGCGGTATCGAACAGAATAAACACGATGGCGTAATATATGGTCAAACCTAATTGGTCTAGCGGTGGCACGAGCCACATCAGCATGAACGAAAGCCCCAGCGGCACCGCGCCGGTCAACAATAGTACGCGGCGGCGCCCCCACCGGCTGTGAATGCGGTCGGAGAAAAGCCCGAACAACGGGTCGTTGATCGCGTCCCAGATGCGCCCGGCTATGACTGCCCAGCCCGCGTAATCGGGGCGCAGCCCCGCCACGTCGGTTAGAAAATACAACTGGAAGAACATCAATATCGCCAGTGGAATGCTGGTGCTGAAATCGCCGGTGCTGTAGAGTAGTTTCAAGCGCGGGGGGAGTTTTGTCTGTTTGGGCAACGCGGTTGTGTTCATCAATGGTTATCCTTTCTAGATATTGGAACGCGAATTAAAAGGTTTCCGTTTGTCTATTCGCGTCATCCATGTTTTGTTTGAGAGGATTATAGCGCGTACTAGCGCGGGGGACAAAAATTCGTTATTCGTTTATTCATTAAAACTATTACTACAACGAGATTTTCTAAACTCTATGTCATTCTGAGGAGCGCAGCGACGAAGAATCTCGCGCTACGCTGGATTATTACCTCCTGAAACGAGATTCTTCGCTCCCGGTGGCAGGGCTTTCTCAAAGTACAGACCGCGTGGTCAAAACCTGTAGTAAGCTCCGGCTCAAGATGTCATGCTGAACGCAGTGAAGCATCTCGTTTTCGTTGTAACCGTTACCTGTGGGGTAGAATGAACCAAATTGACGGGAGAACGAGACCCTTCGCGTAGTTTATCCCCGCACGGGGGCTCAGGGTGACATATCATCTATACTGCGCGCCTTTGAGAAAGCCCTACTCCCGGTGTCCGCTCAGAATGACATCCTATCGCGAAGTCTCGTTGTAGTACTATTTGCTGACTTTTTGCATCTTTACAGGAAATACATCCAATATCACCATAGCCTCAAGCTGTCGCGGCAGCGCGGTTCTCGCCGGTATCTTCAGCGTGACGGTGGCGAGATTTCCCGCCTCGTCGGCGGTGGCGCGCAGCTTGGCGTGATAGTTCAGGTAAACCGCCTCCGTATTCGCCGCGTCTATCAGCAAGATAGCAGGGCGATGCTTCGCGAGCGGATAAACCGCGCCGGGTGCCAGCGTGAAGGTGGCGACTACTTTGCCGCTCCGCGTCGCGGTTGGCGCGGTGTAATCGAGCGACGCTACCGAGATGCCCGCAGGTCGCCGGTTGGCTGCGCCCGCGTAGGGGCGCGTGACGTAGGTACACATCGCCAGCAGTTTCTCCCACCAGTTGTTCGCCAGCCCCGCGAGCGCCAGAATAGGGCCAAAAGTGGGGATAGCTAGAACCTGCGTGTCCGCGTAGCCGGTCGCGCCCGGCTCGACGCGCAGCTCAGCCCCAAACTGCCCGCGCAACTGGAATGTGTTGAAAGGAATCGGGATGCCGGTGACGGGCATGGTAAAATCACGATTGGTGATGATGAACGCGTCGCCTTGATACACACCGTTGAACGGGAGCGTGAAATCGGACGCGGGGTCGGGCACGAGCGCGCCATTCGCGTCGCGGCGCGCCCCGATAGCCCACAGAATGCCCTTGCCCCGCCCCGCCGCGACCGCGCCGACGAGCCAATCGATGTAATCGAAGCCGATTTGGTTCAGGCTGGGCAGCATCGGCGGGATCGGCACCGCCAGACGCGTCAGCTCGAACGCGGCGACTTCGTGCGGCGCGTTCGTGAGCGGGGTTTGCGCCGCCGCGAGGCTGGCAGTGCGAAAAGTTATAGTATCGCGAAATTCGCCGCCCTTGCGCCCCCCCAGCGTCAGATTGCCGATGTTGAAGCCGTCGGTGTAGTAGTTACCCGTGACTTCGACCGCGTAGGTCGTGTCTGGTGCCAAAAAATCGTTCGGGATAATGTGAATGTACTGCCCATTCGCGGAGTGTTCCAATGTGAAGGGGAATTCCGGCTCGACGCGGACGCGTAGCGCATCGGGGGGCTGCCCAATCGGGGCGCTGTAGACGCGCGCGTTGACCGTTTCGCCCTTCTCGCGCACCAATAGCTTGAGCGTGACGATAGTCGAGATAGGCAGAGTGAGCGATTCCGTGGGCTGTGCGTTGCCCTCCGGTGTCACGTAGAGCAGTTTGGCCGCGTCGGTGGGTAAATCCTCTCCGGCGGCGATCGCGCCGCGCTCGTCGGAAACATGGAGACAGTAGTCGTAGGGCACATACCAGAGTTGCCCGTGCTCACCACCGATGTAGACACCGGTTTTGCCCAGCGCGGGCGAGCCGTTGAGATCGTTGCGGTCGCGCAGTTCGGGGTCGTTTGAGGTAGTATCGAACGACCAGCGACGCGTACCGTCGGCGGCGTTCAGGGCGTACAGTTTGCCGTTGCCGCTGCCGAAATAGATGATCTGCCCCGTTTCGCCCGCGGGGGCGCGTCCCAGTACAGGAGACGAGCGTATAGGCGCGCCGGTGTCGTAAGTCCACAGCAGTTCACCGGCGGGACTCAGGGCGTAGAAGATGCCGTCCGTAGAGCCGAAATAGATGGCGACGGTGTTGCCATCGGCATCGGCGCGCAACGCGGCGGAGCCGTAGATGTGGTCGTTGGTCTTGAACTTCCACCGCGCCGCGCCGGTGTGGGGGTCGAGCGCGTAGAAATGGCTGTCGAATGAGCCGATATACACTGTGCCGTCTGAGCCGACCGCCGCGGAGGCGGAGAGAAAGCCGAGCGTGCGCCGCGCCCATTTTTCGCGTCCATCGGGGCGCACGGCGCGAATTTTGGTGTCATTTGACGCCCAGAAGATCGTGCCGTCGGCGGCAAATGCCGCGCAAGACCACGCGTTCGCGCCGGTCTGGTAGGTCCAGCGCAGAGTGCCATTCGGGTTGACGGCGTAGTAGTTGAAGTTGGTGTTGCCCGCGTAGAGCGCGCCGTCGTAGCCCACCGCGATATTCCCCTCGAACCAATTATTGTAGCTGGCGCGCGGGGCGACGCGGGCGTCGAATTTGCGGAGCAGTTTCCCATCTACGGTATGTAGATAATAGAGATAGCCATCGCCGGAGGGGAAAACGACGACGGGCATGTCGTCGTGCAGCAGCGCGCCCGCGGAGTCGATGATTTCGCCGGTCTCGAAGCGCCATTTCTCCGTCCCGTTGGGATTTATGGCGTAGAAGTAGTGATCAGCCGAGCCGACATAGATCGTGCCTGCCGCGTCGATAATCGGCGTCGAGAAAATCCCCTTGCCGGTCTGAAACGACCAGGGTTTATCGCCGCGATATTCGGCGGCGATGGGACTGCATGCGGCGTTTCGGTGGTCGCGCCGAAAGGTGGGCCAGGGCGCGTCAGCCTGCACCGGCACTTCGTAGCCGTAAGGCGGCGATGGTAAATCAGCCGCCTGCACCACAAAGGGAAACGGCGCGGAGTCCCAGCGGAGTAGCGCGGCTCTCTTGATGACCTGCACCACGCCACTCGTCTCCAAGCCCGCGAACCGCGCCACTATTTTCTCGTCCGCCCACTCCAGAATTTCACGCAGTTTGATGTGGGTATTTTCTAGCCGGAGCGCGAGGTAACTGCTGCCCTGCTGCGCGCCGAAGTTGCGCCCGAAAATGGTGATTTTGTCGCCATACTTCACCAATGGTACGCGCTCGATTATCGGACGACGCTGGTTATAGGCGATCCAGCCCGCGAGGGTCATGCCCGCGAGGAGGCTCGCCGCGCCTATGATTTCGTATTGTGATTTTTTCATCATGGGTTCAATCTCCTGATTTGTGGTGTAAGCCTTACATAACCATCCCCTAAATGGGGAGGAAGCCAACGGCGTTGGGCGATTTTGAGCGCGAATGCCCAGCGCGGTCGTGGGTACATGAGCTATCCGAAAGCGCGGTTTCCCCTCCGCCATTCGTTCATTCGCTATTCGTTTATTCGTTGCCTCATTCGTTGCTGGCTCATCCCCGCTGCACAAGGCGGGCGGCAAACAAAATTGCCGATTTGCCCATTTTACCCCGCCTGCCTATCCGCGCCTGCCAGCAAATTAGCCACCGTCAAATCCTCATCCAATTCAGTCCAATGCAGACTTATTCCACCGCCGCCGATTTCATAATTTTTGCGCTGTTTGGGCGTAGCCGCGTAGAGTATCGTGGGAGTTTTTGGTGCTGGTCATATACCTCTTACTGTCTAATTATTATGTGCACACTATAAAACAGCTTTCGGAGGTAATCGAATGTCATGCTGAATGCAGTGAAGCATCTCGTTTAGGGTTAGATTAGGTTTTAGGACTCCGCGTAACTACTTTTGGCGACAAACGAGACCCTTCGCTGCGCTCAGGGTGACATTGAAGATAGCGCGGATATAATACTGAGACACTCATGGTCATATACAGTCATAAGTATTCATTAAAGTTCATGTTCGCGACGCGATAACAACATACTTAGAAAACTCTGCGCCCTCGGCGGTGAAATTATTCTGAACTTACATAAGTCCTAAAAATATAAAGACGAACCGCGTCGGCTATAGCTCGAGCTTCAATTTTTGCTAATGCCCAACGCGGTTGATAGGTAATTTATCCATGCGCGCCCACTCCGAAAATAAACTCAGCAAAAACGGCAGGTAAGAAACCTGCCCTACTCCTCCTACTCACTTACAATTCATATCAGCCCGGTCAGGTTCGCCCGCCTCCGCCCAGCGGCGGTCAAATTCTTGTAGATACTGCGCCGCGATGTCCTTGTTGGTGACGATGACCACGTTTTCATCGTTGCTATCGTCCGCGTTGTTCGAAAAATTGAACGAGCCGGTGACCACCATCTGGTCATCGATGACGAAAACCTTGTGATGGAACGTGCGCGGGTTGCCGTCCTGGCGCACCGGCACTCCGGCGCAGTACAATGTGGGCAACTCGCTGTATTCCGTCTCGCTGCCCCGCGTCTCAAAGATACCTTTCACGTCCACTCCCGCTTTAGCCCGCGCCAAAACCGCCGCACCTATGTCATCGTGCGTGAACGAAAACGCCATAAACCGAATGCTGCGCTGCGCGCTTTCGATCAGTGGAACTAGCTGGGTAGCAACCTCATCCTCAGCCGCGAACAAAATTTGAACCGGCGTGCCGTTGATGGTTGTCGCCTGCGCGGCAACCGTTGATGGTGAAGTGGGCCCGAACTCGCCAGCCCACATCTCGGCAAACTCGCGCTCGTAGATCGCGGCTACCCGCGACGCATTGAGCACGATTACGTTGTTGTTATTACGAAAATTGCCGTTGACGGTGATATTGGTGGAACCGGTCCACACCGTGTGGCTGTCGAAAATCCAGAATTTATTGTGCATCAACGCGCCGCGGTCATCATCTTTGACCTCAATGCCCGCTTTTTCGAGCATCGCAAACTGCCCATGATCATCTTCCTCATCAGCCTCGATGCCATGTTCGTCGTCCGTCACCCACTGCACCTTCACGCCGCGTTTGTGGGCGGCGATCAACGCCTCCGCGACCGGCGTGAGATTGAACTCGAAAGACGCGATATGGATGGTCTTCTGTGCGTTGTTGATGTGGTCGATCAATTTTTCGGGAATAGATCCTGCCAGGTTGTTCGGGTCATTAACATTCTGTGGATCGGTGAAGTAGACCTGCCACCAATCCCCGCCGCTGCCGACGACGGATGGGGGCGTTGGCACCGCGGTGGGGCTGAACAATCCCAGGGGATCTGAGCCGGTCATAAGGTAATATCCCCCCAGAATCATTACACCGATAGTCACGAGTATAGTGATAATTTGTGACAACCGCGACTGCTGTCGCTTCACTGTGGCAGTAGATTTTTTAGTTGTGCGTTTCCTAGCCATATGTTACCTCCGAATTATTTATAGAACTTAGACCTTACGCAAATCGTGTAGTGATTAACTGCAGAGATGCAGAGAACGCGGGGTATAAGCAAAATCAATTTCTATTGTAGTCATACGCGGTTATAAGCAATCTAGGACTTACGCAAAACCGCACTATAATTCACCGCAGAGGGCGCCGAGGACGCGG